>NZ_BFAZ01000003.1 GCF_003114815.1 Leptospira ellinghausenii | reverse complement strand
TGTGTGATGTAGAAAAGTTCTGCTCGAAGGGGGACTCGAACCCCCACACCTTGCGGCACTACCACCTCAAAGTAGCGTGTCTACCAATTCCACCATCCGAGCGGGTGTGTATGTGGACAGGTTAGGAAAACGGGTTCTTTCGTCAAGGAGATGAATTTTCTCTTGTCACTTGCCCTTAGTTCTCGGTAGGTTGTAGGGGTCATCAGTATGCAAGTTTCCGATTTAACCTTTCGTTTTAAATTACTCTTTCTTGGCTTTCTTTCGCCGATCTTTCTTTGTTTGGGTTTGTTACTTTCAAGCCCATATTGGTTGGGAACAAATGATCCATACCAAAAATCAGACATAGCCGTATTGGAACTCACAGACGTTTTGCCGAACAGAAAACAACTAAAGTCGATCACAAACTTGTATTCCAAATCAGATTTCAAAAAGCTAATCCTTGTTAGTAAAGAAGACAAATCACAAAACCAATTGATTGGGCCTTTTGAAATAGACCAAAAAGTGAAAGAATTCCTCATTTCAAATGGAATCCCAAGTTCTCAAATCATAACTCTTGTAATCCCGGCTTCCAAAATGGGTGACACAGACGAGGCATCCAAAAACCTATTAAAATTAGCTGTTTCTGACAATTTAGGGTCTATATTACTCCTAACACGAGAGTTTGAGAAACGTCGTGTTTTGAATATTTACAAAAAAACATTAACCAGTTTACCCGTAAAAGTCACAGCGTATAGTTTTCCATCTGAAATTTCGGGTTCGAATTGGTTTTTATCAGAATCAGGTACGAGAGAAGTTTCCGTAGAATTCATACGTTATATCTATTCTTACATCAGAGGTATCCTTTAACATGGATGAAATTAAAGATTCAAACGAACTCATAGAACAAAGAATTCAAAAGATAAATGATTTAAAAACAAAAGGAATCAATCCTTACCCACTTCGTTTTTTCCCAAATTCAGATTCCAAAATGCTATTATCTAGTTTTGATCCCAATCAAACTGAGAAAAAAACTTTCAAACTCGGTGGACGTCTGCATGCAAAACGTGTTATGGGTAAGGCAAGTTTTGCCCATTTAAAAGATGCAGAAGGTCTTATCCAATTGTATGCGACTCGGGATGACCTAGGCGAAGAAAATTACTCCTTATTTAAGTCTCTAGACTTAGGAGATTGGATTGGAATCGAAGGTTGGTTATTCCAAACACAAAAAGGAGAAACCACACTTCACTTAACAAATGTTCAATTGCTTGCAAAATGTATTAGACCACTGCCCGTTGTAAAAGAAAAAGATGGTGTTGTGTATGACGCTTTTTCGGATGTAGAACAACGATACAGAATGCGTTATGTGGACCTTGTTGTAAACGAAAACGTTCGTGAAACATTCAAAATGCGTTCTCGTATCATATCGGAAATTCGTAAGTTTTTAACAAATGAAGGATTTTTAGAAGTGGAAACTCCTATGATGCAACCGATTGCAGGAGGTGCAGCAGCAAGACCATTTGTGACCCACCACAATACTCTTGATATGGAACTTTTCCTTCGAATTGCACCTGAACTATATTTAAAACGACTCATTGTAGGTGGAATGGACCGAGTGTTTGAACTCAACCGTAACTTTCGTAACGAAGGTATCTCCACAAAACACAATCCAGAATTTACCATGATGGAAGCCTATATGGCGTTTGGTGATATGGAAACCATGTTATCCCTTACCGAAAGGATGATCGTTTCTGTGGCCCAATCGATTGGAAAAGGATTAAAATTTGCTTATGGCAAAGACCAGATTGACCTCACTCCTCCTTGGAAACGCGTCAAATACATTGATATCATCAAAGAATATTCAGGAATTGATTTTAGCCAAATCACCGATGTAAAAGAAGCAATTGAAAAGGCAAAATCCAAAGGAGTAGATTCTTCTGATTCAGTATCGATTTGGAAAGTGTGTGATGATGTGTTTAGTTCTCTTGTAGAACCTCACCTCATCCAACCTATCTTTATCACTGACTTTCCAAAAGAACTCTCTCCTCTTGCAAAATCAAAAGAAGATGATCCTAAGTTTGTGGAACGATTTGAACCATATGTTGCTGGGAGAGAAATTGGAAATGCCTTTACTGAGTTAAACGATCCTTTTGACCAAAGGGAACGTTTTGAAGAACAAGTAAAACAAAGGGAAGCCGGAGATGATGAAGCCTTTATGATGGATGATGATTATATCCGCGCCCTAGAATATGGTCTTCCGCCAACTGGTGGGCTTGGGATTGGAATAGATCGATTGGTCATGTTACTGACAGATTCACATTCCATTCGAGATACCATTTTATTTCCATTGATGCGCCCAGAATAGAATCCGCAGCCATTCTTTCTAGGGATAAAAAAACCTCTCCTTAACAACTAAGTCTTGGAGAGGTTTTTGATTAAAGCAGAGGTCTCTAAAACCTTACGGCATTAAAAATTACCTAACTGCTTCTTAACGTTTGTTAATATTGAGTTTTGGTTCCGATTCAATCACACGGATGAGTTTCGAGAGATTGGATTGGAATTTTGCCGTTTGGTCTCCATTCAATTGGTAATTGATGGTTTCCTTTCGATTTGTGTAACTGATGGTGATGTTTTGGTTTTCACCAATTTTGGGTAACATATCTTGTGTTAGCGCCGAAGTCACAATGATGGTATCAGAATAATCAGTATTGGTCTTTTTTAAATTGTACCAAGTTTCTCCCAACTTTAACGATACTCCAATTGGGATATCAACATCAAAGGTTCCAATTTCATACAGGAGGAAATAATTGATAGCCCCAGTGCTATTATCTCGTTCTGCCTTAAAATACACACAAGGGCGTTTTCCTGAGAATAACCATAGGTATTTTTGCATACAAATGTCTTTGGAAATCGCAGTTTGTTGCTCCAAGGTCGGTTCTGGGGTCACGACAAAGGCCTTACTTCCAGAACAGGAAACGAGGACCAAAAAAAGGAGGAAAATCGAGGAAATTCGGGTGAGTGAGAAGATTCTTTCCATGATACACCCAACCTTTTTCGAGATGCAAGGTTTGGCAAAGGAAAAAATCCTGTTCCTATGGTATCTTATCCCAAAGGAAAAATAAAAGTCCTACTTCTGGAAAACATCCACAAGGATGCATATGAACTTTTCCATCGAGATGGTTTTGATGTGACTCTCATCAAAGATGCGATGGAAGAAGAAGAACTCATCCAAAAAATTTCTGATGTCCATGTCCTTGGTATTCGTAGTAAAACAAACGTCACAAAAAAAGCATTAGAGAATGCGAAAAAATTAATGACGATCGGTTGTTTTTGTATCGGAACCAACCAAGTGGAATTGGAAGAAGCTGAAAAACGAGCAGTTCCTGTTTTTAATGCTCCATACAGTAATACAAGGTCAGTGGCTGAACTTGTCATAGCCGAAATCATCATGCTCGCAAGAAAAGCATCGGACCAATCAAGGGACGTCCACCTTGGCAAATGGAATAAAATTGCAAAAGGTTGTTTTGAAGTGAGAGGGAAAACTCTCGGCATCATTGGTTATGGTCATATTGGAACCCAAGTATCGGTCCTTGCGGAATCCATGGGAATGCGAGTGGTATTTTATGATATCATTTCCAAACTCCCACTCGGCAATGCATCGTCTGCACATAGTTACGAAGAACTTCTCAAACAATCTGATTTTATTTCCTTCCATGTTCCCGAAACAGAAGATACCAAAAACCTATTCCGTAAGGAACACTTACCTCTCTTAAAGAATGGAGTCTATGTATTAAACTTATCTCGTGGAAAGGTTCTTGAAATTGATGCACTTGTGGAAGGAATCAAATCGGGAAAAATTGCAGGAGCTGGTGTTGACGTCTTCCCAGAAGAACCAAAATCAAATGATGATCCATTTGTAAGCCCATTACAAGGACTACCCAATGTGATTCTCACTCCGCACATTGGTGGTTCCACAGAAGAAGCACAAAAGAACATTGGAACGGAAGTTGCCGAAAAATTATTAAAATTCATAAATAATGGTTCCACCACTTTTTCTGTGAACTTTCCAAACATTGAGTTGGGGAATTTAAAATCGGGTTACCACAGAATTCTAAATATCCACCAAAACCAACCAGGTTTCCTACGGGACATTAACTCCATTATCTCCGATATGGGAGGAAATATCCTCACTCAAAACTTGAGTACATCAGCAAACATTGGTTATTTGAGTATGGAAATTGATAAAAATTTGGGTGATGAATTAAAAGACAAAATCAAAGCCCACAAACACTCGATTCGCACTCGAATCCTCTACTAAACCTAAGGGAAGGATGAAATCAAAATGATTGAAATCCTTCCCATCTTTACAAACTCTCCCCTTCGCAACTATACTTATCTCGTTTATTCCAATCGAACAGGCGAAGTATATTGTGTGGATCCCTATAATGCTCCGCTAATCCTCACCCAACTGAGAAAAATGGGTTTAAAATTGAAGGGAATTTTGAATACACATGAACACGGTGATCACACAGAAGGAAATTTAGAATTAAAAGAAGAAACCAAATGTCTTATCTATGGGCACAAAAATGCCAAAGGAAAAATTCCTGGACTCGACGAAACATTGGAAGAAGGACAAATTTGTTTTTCAGTGGAAGGGGAATCCATAGAAGTTTGGGACACTCCCGGTCATACATTTTCTCATTTAAGTTTTGTACATAAAAATCCTAAAACCATACTTGGGATTTTTTCAGGTGATACATTATTCAATGTAGGTGTGGGCAATTGTTTCCGAGGTGGCGATCCAAATGCCCTGTATGAAACCATAAACCATCGGTATGCCAATTTGCCTGACACATGTCGTTTGTATCCAGGCCATGATTATTGGGAAAATAATCTGAATTTTTCCAAACATATAGAACCCATTCATGATGAGAGAGAATTGTTCCAAAAAACACTTACTCCTCATTTGGTCTCAACCATTGGGCTTGAAAAAAAATTAAGCCCATTTTTTCGACGTGATTCAAAATCCATAAAAGACCGACTAACAGAAATGGGGGAAACGGTTACAGATGATCGTTCTGTATTCTTACTCTTACGGAAACTAAGAGACCATTGGTAAAATTTTCATTTTACAAAAGAGAATCTCTCATTTACCTTTAGTCATATGACAATTCTGATCATTTGCCTCCTAGTTTCCATTTCTCAAATTTATTTAGCAAAGGCTTTTGTAGCCGTTGCAATGTCACGCGAAGGGAAAGGATATGACAACCACCATCCTAGGGAACAACAATCAAAACTTACTGGATGGGGCGGAAGAGCTTACGGCGCTCACTTAAATGGATTTGAAGCCTTCCCTATATTTGCGATTGCAATCCTCCTTAATTTAACTATCGAAGTAGATTTTTATTTCGCTGAAATCCTCGCACTCAGTTTTGTTTCCTTACGTTTTGTATACATTTACCTGTATATTGCAGATTTTCCTTTTGCACGTTCCACCACATGGACACTTGCATTTCTTTGTAATATAGGATTGTACATTCTACCATTAGTGTATTAACTTTCTCTTATATAATATTGAAACGAACTTCCATTTTATTTCTACTCATCCTGTTATTTGGGTTTGGTTATGTACTTTTTTCTGAATCAAATGAAACTGAAACTAATGGTAAAAACCGAATCACCGATTTTCAAAAAGCAAAACGTGTTTTAAAGCGTTTTTATGAAAAAGTAGGAAAGGATTTTTATTGCGGATGTGAGTTTGAAAAAGATGAAGAGGAATTCGGACGTTTCAAAATCAAACAAAATACTTGCGGATTACAAGCAAGGAAAGATTCCAAACGACAAAACTACATCGAATGGGAACACATTGTACCTGCTTATAGTTTCGGAAAAACAAGAGAATGTTGGACCAAAACCAATTGTGAAGTAGGTGGGAAACTTTTAAAAGGAAGGAAGTGTTGTGGTGCAACAGATCCTGAATTTAATCTCATCGAAGCCGACCTCCACAACATTGTTCCCGTTCCAGGCGAAATTAACGCGGACAGGGGCATTTTTCCCTATGGAGAAATCGAAGGGGAACCCAGGGAGTATGGGCTTTGTGATTTTGAAGTGAACTTCAAGGCATCCATTGCCGAACCAAAACCAGACATCAGGGGAGACATTGCGAGGATTTACTTTTATATGGAGTGGCGTTACCAAATTCCCATCCCAGAAGGAAAACGGAAACTCTACCAAAACTGGCACGAGAATGACCCACCGGATACCTTTGAAATCCGCAAAAATGAAATCGTAGAGCGGCTCCAAAAGATAAAAAATCCCTTTGTAGAGGGAGAAACACCCAATTGATCCTCCAAGCGTGGGTTTTAGTTTCGATAGGGATTTTAATTTTGCCAAATCAAAGATAGCTTCATTTACAGAATTCAGGTGCTTTGGAGTCTGGAACCAATATGAAAGAATATGACATTTTGGTAGTAGGAGCTGGTGCTGGGACCAAACTTGTAACCCCTCCTTCTCTCATCGGCAAACGAGTGGTTGTCTTCGAAAAAGAGACTCCAGGGGGGACTTGTCTCAATCGTGGTTGTATCCCTTCCAAAATGATCATCTATCCTTCTGAGCTTATCAGACTACGAGAAGAAGGAAAACGATTTGGGATCGAATTCCCAAAACCAACAACAGTTCCAGTCGAGTCCATTTTCCAAAGAGTGAACCAAACCGTAAAAGTCGATTCCGACTCCATTCCGCTTGCGTATGAAAAAAATCCCAATATCGATTATATTCCTAAAAAAGTTTGGTTTAAGGGATCCAAAGTTCTCACAGATGGTGAAAACGAATACACCGCCAAACACATATTTATTGTTACCGGCACAAGACCAAAAATTCCAAACATACAAGGATTGGAAAATACACCTTATTGGACTTCTAGAGAAGCACTCTCCCCTGCTAATTTTCCAAAATCTTTACTCATCATAGGAGCGGGTTTTATCTCACTAGAACTCGGTGCTGCTTACCAAGCCTACGGGTGCCAAGTAACTGGGATCACACGAGGAGAAGTGTTAAGGCATGTAGATGGTGATGTCAAAACTGAGTTATGTAAACACCTGCCCTTTCCGATCCACACGGATTTTCAATTCGAATCGGTTTCTTACCAAAACAAAAAATTCAAAGTCAGTGGAAAAACAAAAGAGGGAAAATTTACCCAGTTTGAAGCAGATGAACTCCTCGTTGCCACTGGTATTAAACCCAATACAGATGAATTACACTTAGAAAATACAAACATACAAGTCAATGAAGAAGGTTATATCCAAGTGGATGGGACCTTACAAACTGGTGAACCAGGTGTGTATGCTTTTGGCGATGTAATCGGAAGGTATTTTTTCCGACACAGTGCTAATTTTGAAGGGGAATACCTTTTTGAACATTTATTTGGTAACAAAAAAGACCAACCAATTGTTTACCCACCCATTCCTGAGGCCATTTTTACAAACCCACAAATAGCAAGTGTGGGAAAAACAGAAGAAACATTGATAAAAGAAGGGATCTCATATTACAAAGGTATCAACCCCTATTCTTCCAGTGCGACAGGTATGGCAAGATTATCCCATTTAGGTTTTGTGAAGGTTTTAGTTTCGAAAGAAACCGAACAAGTACTTGGTGCTCATATCATTGGAGAGGAAGCATCCAATCTCATCCACCAAATACTAATGGGAATGTATTTAAATGCCAAACTCGATGATTATTTAGGAATGGTTTATATCCATCCGGCCATTTCTGAAATCACTAGAAATGCATTTCGTAAAGTTCGCGAACAAAAATGGAAAGAGGGAAAATCGTGAAAAAATTTTTATTCAATCGTTTTGATAAGGATACCCTTAAGAAAAAAGTTTTGTTGGATACAAGAGAAAGACGGATCATTTCTTTTTATCGTTATGTTAAAATCGAAAATCCAATGGAATTTCGAAATTTACTCTATGATTCTTTTGAAGACCTAGGAATCCTCGGAAGAATTTATTTAGCAAACGAAGGAATTAATGCTCAATTTTCAATTCCGATTGAGAATGTCGATAAATTACGTTCCTTTGTTGATTCGGTTCCAGAACTAAAGAAAATCTATTTTAACGATGCAGTGGAAGATAAAAAGGAAAGTTTTATCAAACTAGCAATCAAAGTCAGAAAAAAAATTGTCGCGGATGGCTTAGATGATTCTCAATTTGATCCTTCCAATGTGGGAACCCATCTCTCACCTCTTGAATTTCATAACGCATTGGATGAAGAAGGAGTCATTGTTGTTGATCTCCGAAACAATTATGAATCAGAAGTGGGTCATTTCGAAAATGCAATTTTACCAGATGTCGGAACCTTCCGAGAAGAATTACCTTTGGTAGAAAAAATTCTAGAAAATGACAAAGATAAAAAGATATTACTCTATTGTACAGGCGGAATCCGATGCGAAAAAGCAAGTGCTTATTTGAAATACAAAGGTTTTGAAAAGGTCCATCAGTTACGCGGAGGAATCATCAATTATGCAAAAGTTGTGCATGACAATGGGTTACAATCAAAATTCAAAGGGAAAAACTTTGTGTTTGATGACCGCTTGGGAGAAAGGATTACCGATGATGTTTTAACGGTTTGTTATACCTGTGGCAAACCATCTGACCGTCACACTAACTGTGCCAATTTAGGATGCCATGTTCTCATCGTTCAATGTGAATCTTGTTCTGAATCTTTACTTGGCTGTTGTTCAGAAGATTGCAAAAAAATTGTTACCCTTCCAGAAGAGGAACAAAAAAAACTAAGACAAGAACAAAGAAAACAACAAAAATACCCAACACACCACCTAACAAGAAAACTAGTAGGAAAATAAATGAATCATTATGCGATTGAATTAAACGGACTTGAAAAAACATATAAAAACGGTGTAAAGGCACTTCGATCGATTGATTTAAAAGTCGAAACAGGAGATTTTTTTGCTCTTCTTGGACCCAATGGTGCAGGAAAATCTACTACCATCGGGATCTTAAGTTCCTTGGTGAATAAAACAAATGGCAAAGTGAAAATCTTTGGAGTGGATATTGATGAAAATCCAAATCTTGCTAAAACATTCATCGGAATTGTCCCGCAAGAATTCAACTTTGGAATTTTTGAAGCAGTAGAGCAAATCCTCATCAACCAAGCAGGTTTTTATGGTATGCCACTGAAAGAAGCAAAAGATAAAGTTAAGTATTATTTAGATAAACTCTCACTTTATGACAAACGTAAATCGGCTGCAGGGACTTTAAGTGGTGGAATGAAACGTAGGTTGATGATTGCAAGAGCTCTCATTCATGATCCAAAATTACTGATTTTGGATGAGCCAACAGCAGGTGTGGACATTGAAATCAGAAGGTCCATGTGGGATTTTTTAAAAGAACTCAATAAAGAAGGAAAAACAATCATCCTTACCACACATTACTTAGAAGAAGCAGAATCCCTTTGCAAAAATATAGCAATCATTGATAAGGGTGAAATTGTCGAAAATACATCGATGAAAAAACTCTTACAAAGATTGGACAAAGAAACCTTTATCATCGATTTAAAAAAATCATTCAAAACAAAACCAAACTCCAAACGTTTCAACTGGCTTTGGTTAGACGACCATAGCTTAGAAGTTCAATTGGACAAAAAAGCCTCAGTAAATGATCTATTTGCGGAACTTACAAAACATAAAATGGAAGTTTTAAGTTTGAGAAATAAATCAAATCGATTAGAAGAATTGTTTTTATCACTTACAGGAAAAAACTAATCATGTGGAAAGAAAACTTAACGGCACTTAAAACCATCGTTCGAAGAGAATGGATTCGAATCATTAGAATCTGGGTCCAAACCTTAATCCCACCAGTGATCACAATGGCACTTTATTTCCTTATTTTTGGAGAACTTGTTGGCCGACAAATTGGAAAAATCGGAAATTTTACTTATATCGAATTTATTGTTCCTGGACTTATCATGATGAGTGTCATTACCAATTCCTATAACAATGTTGTTTCATCCTTTTTTTCCAGTAAGTTTCAAAAAAATATCGAAGAACTTTTAGTATCACCTACTTCACCCTATACCATTGTCTTAGGTTATACGTTTGGTGGAGTAGTTAGAGGTCTATTTGTTGGAATTTTGGTAACTCTCACTTCCTTATTTTTTACAAACCTTCAATTCCAACATCCTATCATCATCTTTTTTACAGTCATCCTAACATCGATTTTATTCTCACTTGGAGGATTTTTTAATGCTCTTTTCGCAAAAAAATTTGATGATGTTACGATCATTCCCACTTTTATTCTCACCCCATTAACTTACTTAGGTGGAGTGTTTTATTCGGTCAAAAATTTACCTGAATTTTGGCAAACCGTCTCTTACCTAAATCCAATTTTGTATATGGTAAATCTTTTCCGATATGGATTCATTGGGATAACAGATGTAAATTTAATCTTTTCTCTTAGTTTTATCCTCTTTCTTTCCGTTCTCTTATTTTTACTCAATGTTAGGTTAATGAAAATTGGATATGGAATTAGAAACTAAACAAACTAGAAAAGAGCGAATGGAACAAGTTTTGAAGGAGTTTTTCCTTCCCACAGAACTGACTGTACTAGATGTATCATGGGAACATGCGGGGCACCCTGGTATGACCAAGGATTCCAAGGAAACCCATTTCCGGATCAAAATGGTATCTCCCAAATTTCATGGAAAGTCAACTGTGGAACAACATAGAGAAGTTTATTTACTCCTCGGACCTGAATTTAAAAAGGGTCTCCATGCTCTAGAAATGGATCTATCCTCACCCAATTAGGAGTCTAAAAAGTATGGGAAAACCAACACTCATCAGCTTCAAACTTTGTCCCTATGTCCAACGCTCAGTGATTAACCTTTTAGAAAAAAAAGTAGATTATGAAATCAAATACATTGATTTAGCAAACAAACCAGATTGGTTTTTAAAAATTTCACCCTTTGGTAGGGTTCCCGTACTTGTAGTGGGAGAAGAAGTGTTATTTGAATCTGCAGTGATCAACGAATATTTAGACGAAACGAACCTTCCCTCACTCCATCCAAAAGACCCATTGGTAAAAGCAAAACATAGAGCTTGGGCAGAATTTGCAAGTGCCTTACTTGTTGACCAATATTTATGGACCATGTCAAAAGATGAGGCAGAATCCAACAAAAAAAGAGACGAAATACTTTCGAAATTTAAAATCTTAGAACCTGTTTTACTGGAACCCAAAGATGGAAAATTATTCTTTGCAGGTGATTCCATGCACCTAGTAGATACTGCCTATGCACCTTTTTTCATGCGTTTGGATTTTCTAAAAGCAAAGGGAGCCGAGTTTGATTTAGGGCGTGGATTCCCAAAAATACAAATTTGGAGTGATACACTACTTTCTTTACCATCGGTAAAGAATTCTGTTTTACCAGAAGTGCCAAATGAATACATTGAATTTATCAAAGCCCACAACTCATGGTTGGGAGGAAAATTGTAGGATGACCATTCCAGAAATCCAAAAAAAAATAGAAGAGGGTTTGCCAGGTTGTACTGTCGAAATATTAGATCCTTACCGTGACGGCGTTCATATCAAAGCTGTTGTCACTTACAAAGGTTTTAATGGTAAGGGTCTCATTGAACAGCACCGAATGGTGTACGCTACTTTAAAAGAAGAATTAAAAGAAGAAATCCATGCCTTAGCATTGGAAACAAGGAGTGAATAATAATGGAACAAGAGTTAAAGGATAAAATTGAATCTTTAATCAAATCAGAAAAGGTTTTTCTTTTTATGAAAGGAACACCAGAAATGCCACAATGCGGGTTTTCTGCAGGTGTAGTTTCAACATTAAAACAACAAGGAATTCCGTTTGGTTCTTTTAATGTTCTTTCCGACATGAAAATTAGAGAAGGAATTAAAGAATACACCAATTGGCCAACCATCCCTCAACTTTATATCAATGGAGAATTTGTTGGTGGTCATGATATCACGGTCCAAATGGCTCAATCTGGGGAACTCAAAAAAAAAGTAGGTTAATAATCCCATGATCCGTCTCTACCAATATGACTCCTGTCCTTATTGTTACCGTGTTAGGCAAGCCATACAAACACTAGGTCTAACAGAAGGTAAGGATTATATTTTGGTAGAGGCAAGGTATGGCACACCGGGAAGAGACGAAGTTATCAAGTTAGGTGGCATTTCCCAAGTCCCTTTCCTTGTTGATGGAGAGACAAAAATGTATGAATCTCTCGACATCATCGACTACCTTCGAAACAAATTTACGTAAATCCCAATAAATCGAGAATTTTATCTCCAACAGCTCTCGGTTTTCCTGCATAAGGAAATTCATGGATGTACAAAACAGGATTAAAATTTATTTCTAGTACCGCATAATGGTTCGGATTTGGTATTTCCGTAATGGCACTGGAGATGATATCAATCCCACAAATGACGGCAGATGCAGCCTTTGCTGCATTTAGAGCAATGGTTTTAAACTCTGGGTGAACCAAATCAGTTACATCAATGGAATCACCACCAGTTGAGATATTCGAGTTTTTTCTTAAAAATACTTGTTCATCTTTTTTAGGAACCGAGTCGAATGTAAATCCATTATCAGACAGAACTAATCTTTCCGTTTCGGACATTTGGATTTTTTCTAAAGCTGTGATATGGCCTTCCCCGCGTCTTGGATCTTTGTTTTTTACTTCGATGAGTTCCCGAATGGTATGAACACCATCGCCTACCACATTCGCAGGAACTCGGTTACAAACCGCTACCACTTCATCACCTAATACCAAAAAACGGTATTCGGGACCTTCTATAAATTCTTCTACAATGATGGAATTGGAAAACGAAAATGCTTGTTTGACAAAAAATGTAAATCGTTCCAAAGAATCGTTAGGATTGGATATTCCAATTCCAATTCCAAAATTGGTTGTGACAGGCTTTATCACCTTTTTTTTAGATTGAAAGAGTGGATAATCCAACAAAGCATCTTCAACCAGGGAATAATCTTTTCCAATGGGAACTCTAACTTTATTTTCACTTAACACAAGTTTGGAGGCAATTTTATTTTCCATCACCAAATAAGTCATCAAACTATCCAATCGTGTTTTACTTGCTTCCTTTACAAATTCAGAATGATTGCCTTTAACCAAACGTAAAAAATTTTCCTTACGATCGATAACCTCTACCTTGATACCTCTACTGATTGCATCACGTATGATGATCTGAGTCGATATTTCTAAGTCTTCCCAACCCGGTAATAATGGTTTTGATTCTTTCACTTTAAACCTCACTACAAAGATTTAGGGGCTTAATTTGTATGGGTTTTTGGTTTTTTTTAAGGTGGCTTCCTTCTAAAGTTTCGATTTTTTTCTGTTCGTAAATCGATTGTTCACTTAGATCTTCATAGTATTTGATTCGATTAGGAGAAAGACCAATTTGTAAAAGTTCCGCTTTATGTGATTTGGCAAGAGCCAGTCCAAATTCTCGAAAACTCGTTTTATGGATCTTTAAATCCAATTCCGACATGGTAGCACCTAAGAATGAAGGATCATCCCATTTTTCCCATTGAGTTTCCCAAGCCCGACTAAAAGGTCCACTCGCATCATTGTCATCCAATAGATCAGCAATCGGCTGTAAGTCGACAAAAAGCTGGTGCACCATGTCTCGTAAGAAAATCTCTTTTCCAAATAAAAAAACCTTTGTTTCTGGTTTTCGGCCAAACCAAGTTGTGAGTTCCTGGTTTTTTCTCCAATTTGCCATTTCAATTGCATCAGCTTTTGGAGACTCGTTTAACATACAGTAGAGGAGAACCATATGCAGGAAGTACAACCTTGTTTCTTCTACACCAATGGCCGAAAAAGGATCCAAATCAAGTAGTCTTAATTCCAGGTATTCGACTCCCCGCTCCATCAGTGCATCCACTACTCTTTCCTCACCTTTTGGAACTTGTTTTGGCCTAACCAGTGAGTAATATTCATTTTCCAATTGTAATACAAAGTCATTCAATTGATTGGTTGGTTTCGTGTTAAATTTTTTGTAAGGTGCGTAAGTTTTTGATACAACTTGGCACATGTCAGACGCATATTCTTTTAACGAATTGACAGAAATTGGATATTTGCCTTGCACCTTACTTGTATAACCAATATTCGATAACCTTAAAGTAGTGGAATGTGGTGCATTTAAAGTTTTAGAATCTAACTTTTGTAAGTTTTTTAATGCAATCGGAGAATCAATAAATGTTGCATCTGTTAAACTAGAAGAACCGAATAAATACAATAATGCTGGTGAAATCCGATAAAAATTACGAATCGTATCAAAATAAATTTGTGATTTTGTTTCTTTGGTCAGTGGTTTTTGAAATCTTTTTTCAGAAACCACTGATAACATACAGGTATCAAATGATACGTTGTAATGAACTCCCGAAATCGTTTGCATTTTTTTTCCGTAACGATGCCCCAAACCATTTCGATAAATTGTTTTTTTACGCCCTTCATTTGAAGTTCCGTACTGACCAACTTCAATTTTATTTTCTTTTGGTAAAACAGGTGGCATACTAAACGGCCAAAGGTATTCTTTCCCTAAATTTTTAGCCGTAAATGCATGGAGTTCAGTGAGTTCCATAATGGCATCTGGAATCGTTTTGTGTATGTTTGTTGCATACTCAATTTGTGCCTCTGCAAAATCGGTTTTAATGAGCGGATGAGTTAAACTAGAACCTAACGATTTTGGATGAGGTGTTTGAGAAAAAAATGCTTTTTCATCTACTCGAACACTTTCTCGTTCTAAACCATGTTTGGCACTTAGTAGACAATCTTTGTACTCCTTTGAAAAAAGGGAAACAGTTGAATTTTTCTGTTTTGATTTTAATAATTTTGCTTTCATCGACTAAAAACCTAATGGAACACCTTCCCCTTTCGGGTCAGAGACACCTATGAGTTTGTCTCCTTCTTTTGACACAACAAATACCTTCGCACGGTGCCTACCATATTGGACTTGGTAAAAAGGAAGTTCCGTTTCAGGAAACGTTCCTTTTAATTCAGGATCCAGAAATAATGTATCAGGTTGGTATTGGTGGTGGATCCGTGGAAAAGAAACACTTTCATATAAGTTTCGTTTTTGAATCAAATAGTGATACAAAGTGTTAAAAATTGAGGTTGGAATTTGAGACCCACCTGGAGCACCAATGACTAATTTTGTATTTCCATTTGGTTCTAATAGAATGGTTGGACTCATACTCGAAAGTGGTGTTTTCCCTGGGGCTATGGCATTTGCTTGGGAACCAACAAGTCCATATAGATTCGGAACTCCAGGTGCAATGGAAAAATCATCCATCGTATTATTCAAAACAAGACCAGTTCCAGGAACCATTTGGATGGCACCGAAAATTCCATTGATGGATTGGGTGGAAGAAACAGCATTCCCTTCCTTGTCCATCACAGAGATATGAGTGGTATTATAAGAATCCTTTGGTTCGATCGGTTTTAGAATGGGTTTCCAATTTCCAGACACTACCTTTTTTTCAATTTCATTCACTTCTGCTTGGATGTACGGTAAGGAAATTAGTTTTGCTACAGGTACATCTGTGTAATTTGGATCTCCACCTAACTCTGCTCTATCTCTGAAAGCAACTCGCATTGCTTCCGTGATCTGTATCATTTCACCCACTTGGCCCTTGGGAAATGATTGGCGTTTTGCCATCTCCGTATTCAATAACATCAATGTGATCAAATGTACGCCAGAACTAGGAGGAGGCATAGTCAACATTTGGAATCCCCATACAGAACTACTCAATGGTTCCATCTGTTTGACTTTGTATTCTTTCCAATCTTCTTCACTGATGAAGCCATCAAATTCTTTGTAATATTCAGTGACTAACCTTGTTGTTTCTCCATCGATCCATTCTTTCTCTTCATTTTCTGCAATCCGGCTTAATGTTTGGAACAAATCATTTTGAACGAGAAGTTCCCCTTCTCGAATCGGACGGTTATCAATCCCAAAAACCTTCTGCATGGATGGATTCATATTTGGCCAAACTTTTGTGATCACATTGGCTAAATCCGCATACACAGCAAAACCATTTTTCGCATAACGCATAGCAGGTGCGAGTACATCTGTGATGGGAAGTTTTCCATGTTGTTTTTGGATTTTCAGAATCCCTTGTACGTTTCCGGGGACTCCCACACTAAAAGGACCTTTTCTAATTTTTTCTGTATCGGCTGATCCATCAGGTTTTGTATAAAAAGAACCAATTCCTTTTTTTGGGGAACGTTCTCGGAAATCATAAGCCCATTTCCCTTTTTTGGGAAGGTAAACAATCGCAAATCCTCCACCAAATAAACCTGTCGATTGTGGTCTTAAGACAGAGATAGCAAAACTTGCTGCTGCAAAAACATCGACAACATTTCCACCTTGTTTCCATACTTCAACCCCAGCTTGAGAAGCGAGAGGATGGTCAGTTGCAATCATAAACTCACGACCAACCAACTCATAACGATCTCTTTTAAGTGAGGCACCTTGGATTTGAGGAATGGACGAAGATAACTCAGTGGTTTTTTCTTTGGTATCTAAAAACGATTGGATCGTTTCACAACTTACAAGTGATAACAAACCGAAGTAGAGAAAGAGGAACGATCTCTTTTTGCCAAAAAACAAACTCAATCGAATATCCCCATTTGCATTTTTGCTTCTTCACTAGCCATGGATCTGGGTTCCCATTTCGGATTCCAGACAACATGCACAGCTACTTCTGAAATTCCTTCCACGCGTAGTGCATGATTTTCAATGTCTTGTTTCATCTGTGGGCCAGCTGGGCAAGCTAGAGAAGTATAAGTCATTGTGACTTCTGCTTTTTCCCCTTCCACTTTCACATCATAAATCAATCCAAGTTCAACAAGAGAAATGCCAATCTCAGGATCTTCGACAGATCGAATACTATGATACACTTCCCACTCTTTTTCTGTTTCAGGATCTCGGATCATGGTTTACCTCAATGATTTTTAATAGAGTTTGCCAGGGCAAAAGGGCACAGCGATAACGACTTGGGTGAATTTTCACATTCCGTAAGAATGTTATCTCTTCTAAATCTCCAAACAAGGAAGTTTCATCTCCCTCTAAAAAATTTTTACGTTCACTCAAGTAAAAAAGGAACTTATCTTTTTGAAATTCCGTTTGGTGTTTGAATAAAAAACCAAGAGAAGCCGAACAAATCGAACAGGATTCACCAGATACACCCAAAATTCTGATCCTATCCTTACCTTCTTTTCGGTAATACAATTTCACTTCATCACCACATAAGGGATTCAATGCCGAAACTTCTAAAACAGTTTCCTCTGGTTTTTGCCAAAGCGCATAGGATTTCCATTTTAGAAAATCTTGGAATGTATTATTTTCTGACGACACGACCAAATATTGATTTTACCTTCTCAATGGATTTTATGAGAACATCAATGTCTTCTTTTGTATTATAAAAATAAAACGATGCCCGACAGGTTCCAGGGATTTGGAAGTGTTTCATGAGAGGTTGGCAACAGTGGTGTCCCACACGGATGGCAACACCTTCTTCATCTAAGATGGACCCAACATCATGAGGGTGGATTCCGTCCAAAGTGAAGGAAATTACACCACCACGTTTGTCCAAATCCTCTGTTCCGTAAAGGGTAAGACCACCGATCTTTTGAAACCGTTCCAAAGCATATTCGGTTAACATCCGTTCGTGGTTTTTGATATTTTGCATACCTACTTTTTGCAAATAATCCAAGGCATGAGAAAAACCAATCACACCTGCTATGTTTGGAGTACCTGCTTCTAGTTTAGCAGGAAGTGCTGCGTATGTAGAACTTTCCAATTCCACGGATTCAATCATATCACCCCCACCTAACCAAGGTGGCATGGCTTCTAAAATTTCTTCTTTCCCAAAAAGTACACCAACTCCAGTGGGACCTAACATCTTGTGGGCAGAAAAAGCATAAAAATCCACATCTAAATCCACTAAGTGAATAGGCATATGGCAAGCTGCCTGGGCACCATCAACGAGTACCTTTGCTCCTACTTGCCTTGCCCGATCAATGATTTTTCGCAGATCATGAACCGTTCCAGTCACATTTGACATTTGGCTAATTGCCACAATTTTTGTTCGTTTGGTGATAATTTCACTTAACTTTGATAAGTCGTAAGTTGTATCCGGAAGGATTGGAATGAATTTTAAAAATGCTCTTTTCTCGCGAGCTAACATTTGCCAAGGAACTAAATTGGAATGGTGTTCTTGGACAGATAAAACAATCTCATCCCCTTCGGATACATTTACCCGTCCATAAGTTTGTGCCACTAAATTGATGGCATCTGTTGTTCCCCGGGTGAAAATGATAGCCTTTGCACATTGTGCTTGGAAAAAATGGGAAGTTTTGATTCTTGTTCGTTCAAAAAGTTCAGTGGCATGTTGGGAAAGGTAATATACACCCCTATGGATGTTTGCATTTTCTTTCGCATAATAATCATTTGTTGCCTGAATGACACTGAGTGGTTTTTGCGAAGTTGCTCCATTGTCTAAGTAAACAAGAGGTTTCCCATTCGGCATTGTCTCGGAAAGGATCGGAAAATCTTTTCGAAGTTGATAAGGATCCAAACTCATACAGACTCCAAATCCACTTCTAAGTCATTTCCATTTACTTTTGTAGGAAATGTAGTGAGTGGTTCTGTGGCTGGCAGAGCCAAAACATTCCCATTTCTGATATCAAATTTTGCAAAATGGCGAGGACAAGTGATGACACAACCTTCCAACTTACCACAGGAAATCTCTTCACCATCATGAGTACAAGAATCTTCAAAGGCATAGTATTCGTTTTCCCATTTTGTAATCACAACGGAAAAATGCCGGGTTTTGATGACAGTTAATTTACCTTCTTCAATTTCCCCAATGGAAACTAATTTTTTAAACGCCATCATTTCCCTCCCACGAGAATGGTATGAATGGAAGATTCCAAATCCAGTTTTACTTCCTCATTGAATCCAATCGTATGTATGGTTTCTCCATAAAAAGCAGTCACAAGTAAAGACTTAGATTCTTCAGGACTTAGACCTCTCGATAATAAATAAAAGTACTGTTCTTCATCAATGTCACCAACGGTTGCACCATGAGTACAAGATACGTCTTCTGCTAATACTTCTAACTTTGGATTTGCTTCCGCTCTCGCCTTTTTGTTTAAAGAAAGGTTGAATGATTCCTGGTGAGCCACTACCTTTTTTAAGTTAGGTGGGATAATGAGATTTCCTGTAAATACATGATGGGAACGATCAGTAACAATTGCCTTATATGTAATTTTACTTGTTGTATGGTCTGCATGGTGGTGCATTTCCATATCCAAATCCTTCAGGTTCCGCTTTCCTAATGCAGAAACCCCATCCACAGTCACTTCTGCTCCGTTTCCTAATAAATGAGAATGTAATAATAATTTGGATCGAAACCCACCAAAAGGAAAATGATGGTATTTTACCGATGTATTTTCTTTGGATAGTAAAAGAACAGTTCGAAACTGGACCAAGTCTTCATCGTAATTCTCTTCATCTAAAATCTCAACGTGTGAATCTTTGTCTGAAATAAAAACATCAATTCCTGATTTTAAATGAAGGGAATCTGAATTGTGGTTTGTTTGTGTTTTTAAATGGATTTGTGAAAATTTTCCTTTGGGAACATAAAAAATTCGGAATGAAAATTTTGGCTCATCACCTAATGATGAATCAATGGGAGTAACTAGTCCATCTTCACAAATATAAAACTCAATCCCAGGGGATTGTAAAACAGAGAGATAACTAAAATAATCCTTTGGTAGGTATTGTTGTAACAATACAAAAATATCATCTAGGATCGTTTCACTTACCAAATCCTTTTCAACAGAATTTGAGAAATCCTCAATCTTAGTTTTTTTCTCTTTGGGGTCAAATCCCAGTTCCTTCCAATCTAAACCACTGATTGGAAATTTACGATAGGATTCCTCTTTTTCTGTGGGAAGAGACAATCCTTCCCAAGTTTGTATGAGGGAACGACAAAACTGATTTCGCTTTTTTGGGTCGATGGTAAACTGTTGTCTGTTGAGTAAGGAATTCATTTGACCCCTTCTCTCTCCAATATCCAATCATAACCTACTTCTTCCAATTTGAGAGATAGGTCTTTTCCACCTGTTTCCAATATCCTTCCATCAGCAAACACATGGACAAAATCAGGAACAATGTAGTTCAGCATCCTTTGGTAATGTGTGATGAGTAAAATCGATCTCTCAGGATTTCTATTTGCATTGATTCCTTCTGAAACGATCCTTAGGGCATCGATATCTAATCCAGAATCAGTTTCATCTAAAATCGATAATACAGGTTTTAATAAACTCATTTGTAAAATTTCAGCTCGTTTTTTCTCTCCACCAGAGAACCCATCATTCACATAACGCCCGATAAACGATTGAGGAACTTCTAAAAGATCCATTGCGGTTTTTAATTCTTGTTTGAATTCTTTTACAGGGAGTTCTTTTCCGCGGTGTGCTTTTAAAATGGATTTTAAAAAATTCCCGATGGTGACACCTGGAAGTGCAGTTGGGTATTGGAACGATAAAAACAAACCTAACCTTGCCCTTTCGTCTGTAGAAAGTTTTAAGATCGATTCTCCTCGAAAGAGGATGTCCCCAGATGTAACATTGTATTTTGGATGGCCAAGGATCACATTGGAAAGGGTACTTTTCCCAGAACCATTGGGCCCCATGATGGCATGGACTTCTCCGGCTCCGATGGTTAAATTGACCCCTCGGAGGATCTGTTTGTCTCCGACATTGGCATGTAGAGATTTGATTTCGAGAATTGCGGACAAGGTGGTATCCTGTTTTTTTATATTTAGAATGATTCTATATTATAGACGAATCCCTACTACCAGGAAAATCGACCACTCAAAAAAAACAAGATTCTATTCCGACCAACTCACCTGTGCCACAAGGATCTTCCCTGCCATGAGAGAAAAGGTAAAGATAACATACTGATTTTGGTTGTTGATGTCATACAGAGGGTATGTCACTCCCCATTTTTTGCGAAACCGCTCCGATTCCTCTTTGTGTTTCAAAAAATAAGGTTTCCAAGCGTAATTGTTTCCAATTTGCCTAGATCGTTCCAAATACCCACCATTCATTCGATCCAAATCATAGGTTGGTGTGATTTGGTATCCTTCCCCGTCGCATACAAACACCTTTAAGATCTCCCGTGGAAGGGAACCTAGGATTTGTCCAAACCGATAAGGGAAATCTTCTTCACTCGAATCAGAAAGTTCATAAAATAAGTCTTGTAATTGGTCGATGATCTTTTGTTCTCGGATTCCCTTTTCCCGAAGTTCACGAGAACGAACACTGGAAAAGTTTTCGAGAACTGTTTTCATTTTATCGGAGAAAGTATTGCGGTTGAGAAAATGTGGGTTCGGGGTCGAAAAATAAAATCCTTGGAGGAGATTGGCTCCCATAGAAAGGGCAAGGTTCACCTCTTCTTCAGTTTCAATCCCTTCAAATAGAAGTTGGCTTCCTAATTTCTGGGACATCTCCGAGATGGCTCCTAGAACTTGTTTGAAGGAGTTTTTATTCAAACTTTCCCTCATGATACGGATGTCCACTTTCATGATGTCTGGGTGCAAATACCCAATGCGTTCTAAATTGGAAAATCCTGTCCCCAAATCATCGATGGCAATTTTTAAGCCATAATCCCTGAAAATTTGCACAATTTGGATGAGCCGTTCGATCGAACCATCAAATTCGTCTTCCGTGATTTCGATCACCACTTGGTTGCGATCAATCCCATACTTTTCAATGAGTTGGATGATATGGAAATTTTCTGCAAATAAATCAGTATGGTGCACCCGAGAGAGAAAGTTCGGCATCATATTGAAAAACAATTTTGTCCGAAGGTTACTTTCCTTTAAGGTTTGGACTGCCTTCTCTCGCAAAATCCGATCAATATTGTAAATTGGAACCGGGTCATGTTCTCGGTTATGGAAAAGTCCACCTAAAGAATGGTAGGTGTTCTCTTCTGGGTTGAACTGGCGGCCGAGGACTTCATAGGCTGAAATCGAGCGATTGATCGCATTGACGATGGGTTGGAAATGTGGGACAAAGTATGTCTCGTTCCAAAACTGGTTTCCTTCCGTTGATTCCGTTGTGAACATGGTTCCCTTTCTTCCAACTTAGAACTAAGTTCAAAACTGGCAAGAAAAATTCCACATTTTTGGAACCATTTAGACCTATTTTAGGCAAACTAAATCCATATTTGTGTCATTTATGACTCAAATAGAATACCCATCAGGGATGGCAGAGTGCCTTGGGACTACAATGATCCCATCCCGGATCCGAATGTAATCATCTTCGTACTCTTGTAAGTTTTGTTCGTTTAACAGGCGAACGTTGGCACCGATCGCACAATCTTTGTCGACAATTGTCCGCCGTATTTCGCAGTTAGGTCCAATCCCAATAGGAATTTTTCCCGATTTACGATCAAAGTAGCCGTAATGGTCAAGTCCCATGATGATGGAATCGTAGATTTTTGTACCAGAAGCGATGAGTTGTCTGACCCCAATGATGGATCTATGCACCTCACATTGGTTAAGGATGGTACCTTCCGAAATGAGGGCTTGGTTTACCACCGCCTGATTGATCTTTGACGGTGGAAGTGCCCTCGCCCTTGTATAAATCGGGGTTTTCTCTAAATACAAATTGAATTTAGGGATATGATCGGTTAACATCAAATTGGCTTCATAAAAAGCTTTGATGGTTCCAATGTCCTCCCAATAACCGTCGTAAGTATACGCTTTTACCTTTCGTTCTTTTATCGCATTCGGTAAAATTTCCTTTCCAAAATCTGCCATATTTCGGTCTTCCAAAACATCGATTAACGTGGATGTGTTGAAGATATAAATTCCCATGTTTGCAAGGAAGTTCCCGTTTTCTGTACGGCAAGATTCTACCTGGGAAAGTTCCTGTGGTTTTTCAATGAATTCCTGGATGGTACCACCGACTCCCGCTTTGACAATGCCCAAACCATAAATTTGGTCTTCAGGGATTGCATTGGTTGCCACAGAAATTTGGGTTTCTGGGTCCATCAAATGGCTCTGCATAAAGTCAGCAAGATCCATATTGTACAATTGGTCACCAGAAAGGATGAGAACATACTTTGGTTTTTGTTCACGAATGTAAGGTAGTACTTTTCTTACGGCATCGGCAGTGCCTTCGAACCAATTGGCACTCGATACGGTTTGTTCCGCTGCAATGATTTCTACAAAACTTTTTTGGTGGATATTACCTGTAGCATAGGTTCGATTGATGTGGCGGTTCAGCGAATACGAGTTAAACTGTGTGAGGATAAATATCTTTTCGAATCCACTATTGAGGGAATTGGAGATCGGAATGTCGATGAGCCTATACTTTCCGCCAAAACTCACGGCGGGTTTTGATCGTTTTTCTGTTAAAGGCAGAAGCCTTGTTCCTTTTCCCCCACCGAGAATAATTGTGAGGACTTCATCTTTTTTTAGAATAAAATCCACACAGTCTATTGAGTCTTCTTGGAATCGCATACCAATCCTTATAAAGGTATTCGACGAAAAAGCAAGAAAAGGAAACGAAAGATTCTAATTTTTTAAGAGAGCTTCTAAGATTAGTTTGCCGTCCATTTTTCCCGTAAAAGGATTCATTGCTCTTTCAGGATGTGGCATCATTCCTAATACATTTCCTTTTTCATTACAGATCCCAGCGATATCATGTAAGGATCCATTTGGGTTTTCCTGATAACGAAATACAACTTGGCCATTTTTTTCTAATCGTTCTAAAGTTTCTGCATCAGCAAAATACGCACCTTCTCCATGAGCAATTGGAATGGAAAGATTTCCTTGGAAATGTTTTGAAAAGCCATTTTCTTTCACCGGAACAAGTTCAACATCTTTGCAAATGTATTTTAGAGTTCGATTGTGTAAGAGTGCACCTGGAAGTAGTCCCGATTCAGTAAGGATTTGGAACCCATTACAAACTCCAAGAACCTTTCCCCCTTTGTTCGCATACTTCACTACCGATTCCATGGATGCACTAAATTTTGCCATAGCACCACAGCGTAAGTAATCTCCAAAGGAAAACCCTCCGGGTAAAACAACCAAATCAGGAACGTCATCGAAGGATTCTTTGTACCAAGTATAATTGACATCTGCCTGGAAATAATCGTGGAGAACGGATCCAACATCTTTATCACAATTGGAACCAGGAAAGGTGACCACCCGAACTTTCATTGGGATTCAACCACCAGTTTGTAAGTTTCAATCACTTGGTTCACAAGGACTGATTCACAAATTTCCTTGGCGATCGATTCCGCCTCTTTTAAGGAAGAAACATTGAGTTTGAGTTCAATGTATTTTCCCACACGTAAGTCCTGGACTTGCCCCTTACCTTGGTCATGAAGGGTACGGAGCACTGTTTGGCCTTGTGGATCAAGGACGGATTCTTTGAGGGTTACATTTATTTTTGCGACAAACATATATTGATTTTATCTTCCAATTCCAAGTATTTTTTACGTAGTTCCTGAATCAAGGATTCGGGGAGTTTAGGGGGTGGTGGATTTTTATCCCAAGAGGTGGATTCCAGCCAATTTCGTAGGATTTGTTTATCAAAACTGGCGGGAGTTTTCCCAAGGGCATAGGTGGACGCATCCCAATACCGGGAAGAGTCTGGTGTCAAAATTTCGTCAATGAGAACCGGTTCTCCCCCAATGAGCCCAAATTCAAATTTGGTATCACAAAGTAGAATCCCTTGTTTTGCCATCAATTGATGGGCTTTTTCGTAAAGTTGGAGGGAGATCGATTTTACTTTTTGGAATAAATCTGATCCCACTTCCTTTTCCATTGTGCTCTCACTGACATTTTCATCATGGCCAGAATCGTTTTTCCTAGCGGGTGTGAAAATGGGTGTGGGAAATTGGTAGGATTCTTGTAAACCCTTGGGGTATGGAGTCTCCGCAATGGTTCCCAATTGTAGGTATTCCTTCCAAGCAGAACCTGTGAGGTAACCACGAACCACACATTCAAAATCAATTCGTTTTGCTTTTTTCACAAGGACAGAACGACCAATAAGGCTTGGTTCATTTTGGTAAGGTTTTGGAAAACGGGAAACATCATCTGTGATCAGATGGTTATTTATATCCGAAAAATACCGAAACCATTGGGTGGAAATTCGAGTGAGGACTTTTCCTTTGTCTTCCACCGGTTCGGAAAATACAACATCAAAGGCAGAAATCCGATCCGTTGCTACGAGTAATAACTCAGAACCAAGATCATAAACGTCTCTCACCTTTCCTTTGTAATGGGGACTCGGGATCATAATTGTATACACACCATTGCCATATCATCATTCGGAGTGGAAGTTCCACAAAACTCTAAAATTTGATTTTGAACCGTGGGAAGGATATCCCCACCAATACTTACAGATTTTTGAAAAATATCGCGCATACCTTCTTCTGTGATGTATTCCATTTTGGAATTCATAGCTTCACTTGCCCCATCCGTGTACATAAAAAACTTGGAACCTTGTTTTAAAGAAATCGATTGCACTTCGTCATTGGTAATCATATTGATTCCCATTATCATAGGACTCATCCCCTTTAATAATTTGGTTTCTCCATCCATGTAAATGATAGGAGCCGGGTGACCACCATTGATATAGGACAGTTTTAATTCCTGATCAATGATCGCATAACAAAACGTAATGGCATAATCTTCAGGAAGGACAAGTTCCATATTTTTACGAAGGTGAGAAACACGTTCCTTCAATCCCATATTGGGAACTAAGTTGAATAATTGCATTTTGAACATGGCACCGATGAGAGCGGCACTTGGTCCATGGCCTGAACAGTCAGCAATCACGATATGGAGTTTTTTTTCTTCAATCCAAGTGTCTACAAAATCACCACCAATTTGTAAATACGGATGGAAAAGTGTCTGTGCTTTGATTCCATTCCAAATAAAACTTTTTTCGGGGATCAGTTGGTCTTGGACACGTCTCGCAGTTTGTAGTTCTTTTTCGTATTTGCTTTTTTGTTGGTACAGTTCGTCCTGTAGGTTTTTTAAACGGATCACTGAATGGATCTTTGCAACTAACTCTCGTTTATTGAAAGGTTTGTTGATAAAATCATCACCGCCATTTTTCATGGCTTCTTGGAATCCAACTTCGCGATCAATAGAAGTAATAAAAAGAATGGGCAAAAGTTTAAACTGGTCCATCTCCCTAAGTTCACGACAAAAGGAAAACCCATCTTGTTCTGGCATATTGACATCCAATAATAAAGTATCAATACGAGTATTGAGTAAAACTAAACGTGCTTCTTCTGCTGAATAGGCAGTGTATGTTTTAAAACCTTCTTGGGATAAAAGGTATTTGAGTAGCTCCACATTTTCCGGAACATCATCAACAATGAGAATTGTATGTTGTGACTCTTTTGTTTCCATTTTTCGTTTAATTCAATTCGGACCGCAGGTGATTTTTCAGTTCCTGTATTTTTTCGTTTCGATTCGAAAGGAAAAAGAGAAACAAAAACAAAAAATGGTAAGCAAGAACACCAAGCCACATTGTTTGTTTCATGTCCGAATCCATTCCGCCTTTTCCAAGTACACTGCCCGGGTGGTTTCCAGGATTTTCAATCCACCTGATGGCACCCCAAGTCAAAACCGCACTTAAGGCACAAAGAACAGAAAGATAAGCGGATAAAATCGCCTTTTTTTTACGAGAAGGAACCAAATAACGAAAAATAAAATAACTAAGGAGAGAAAGGCATAAGATAAAGAATGATTGTAACCTAGCGTCCGTTTTGTCCCAAGGAACACCCCATGCGCTATATGCCCAAATGGGACCAGAGAATAACACTCCCAAGGCAAAAAGAAAAGCTAGTTGGTTTGCCGTAAATGCTAGCCTATCCCAAAGCAGGTCTTTTTTGATGAAATAAATCAGAGAAAAAACAAACGAAAGAATTGGCCCGTATAATGCAACCCAGGCGACTGGAACATGTAGGTAAAAAATCCTATGGCTAAGGCCTTGTTCCAAGATGACATTGGGATACAAGATCGAAACAAATACGGCAATCACCAAAGAGATACAGACTACGATGTAAAAGGCAAAATCCAAAGTCGGATGAATCAGTTTGATCTTACGTTCCATTTTTTTCCAAATTTTCAGAATGGAAAAGAAATTCTAGGAGAAAATACAAATCCCCTACTCATTCTGTAAGGTTTCTACCATAATGGAACCAAGGGTTCCGTAAAATAGAAGGAAAAACAAAAGTAATCCAATCGAAGGTAAATACAATCCAGGCTCAATCCAGTATCGATTTTCAGCTTCTAGTCCAAATAAAAACAATGGAATTGAAAACGGAAGTTGTAAGAGAGGGATGATGATCTCTTTCAGTCGGCTTTCGAATGCAATCACTCCAAGGGATACACCCAAAAACACCAAACACCCACTGCCTAAATTGGCAAATAACCACTCTCCCAAATAACGATCCAAAACCATATTTTGGAAAAAGATCGATAACACAAGGATCAGGAGTGCATTTACAAGGATGGTACAAAACCAAATTGTAATCGATTTGCTAAGGTAAAGATAAGTAGGACTGACATAACTGGAACTTGCTTCCCATCCCATAGACTCTCTTTCTTCCCATAAACTTTGGCTTACAATGACAAAGTTGAGAATGAAGATGATGGCCCATTTTAGACCACGAATGCTTCTTGCTGATAACATTTCGTTCACTTCGATGGATGTATAAAAGATGAATACAACAGAAACACTCAGTGTAAAAAGTGAAACCACTCCGCCTAGCGAACGCCCAATTAAATAAAAATCTTTTTTTAATAGATTAAGAAACAAAGACATTCCCCTGGCGAATTAAAATTTGACCTGTACACTCAAGTTCACTTGGAATCGAATGGAGCACTGTAAGAATGAGTTTCGATTTTTTTTCTTCATTTAAAATCGAACTAAAAACCGAAGAAGATTCAAAATCAAGTCCTGTAAATGGTTCATCAAATAAAATGATTTCTGCTGAAGAAAGTAATACCCTCATGATGGCAACTTTCTGTTTCATGCCTCTGGAAAAAAAATGGATGGGATCCCATATCCTTTTTTCCAATCGAAAGAGTTTTAGTAACTCCATCCTTCTCTCCATGGAATGTATACCATCCAAAGAGGCAAAGTAGTCCAAGTTTTCTTCTAAACTAAGGGAAGAATAATAACCAAGTTCATGGCCCAAATAAGCAATTTTTCGTTTTCCACTAGGCCAAGTCCAGGCAGGAGAGGTTAAGGAATCATGGAAGATTTTTTTAAGTAATGTCGATTTACCAGCTCCATTTTCTCCAAGAACTGCAAGTAATCCTTTCTCAAAAAAACTGAGATTCACCTCTCTCAATACGGTTTTTTCGCCGACAGTAATAGTGAGCCCTTTTGTCTCCAAAAGCATTCGGTTCATTCTAACACCATGTTCCATCGACTGTTTACATTCGCACTTCTGTTTTTGTTTCCAAGCATAGTCTTTGCGCAAAAACTCATCGGGAACAAAGAATACCCAGAGCTTTTATGGGGGAAAGACGAAGAGTTTGATACCCGCGATTTTCCCAATGGATCTTTTATCTACCACAAAGATGATTTTATCCTAACCCGAGGAAAACTTTTTACAGGTGAGCCACCCAAATCCAATGGAAGTTTTACCTACGGAACAGAAACCATCACAAATTCTGGAAAATGGAACAACGATACCATCGAACTTCTCTTAAATGGAAAGGCAAACCAAAGAGGTGAAGTCATCAAACGTTTGGAAGCCGGAGTTCGATTTGACCCTCAATTTTTTCCTTTCCGTTACAATTTGGGCAGATTGTATTCACTTGAAATGAAATACGAAAAAGCGCTTGTTGAATTTGAATACGCAAAAGCAGAAATGCCAGAGTATTACAAAACATATTTGCATATCGCAATCCTTTCTGAAATCACAAGACAAACCTATTATGCCATTATGAATTATAAATTGGCAGTTGAAAAAAATCCATACGATACAGAAGCACTCATTCGACTTGCAGATCACTACCTGGCTACTGGATTAAAAAATAGAGCACTTTTGTATCTAAACAAAGCTCTGAAGATAGAAGAAGAAAGTCCGAATGTAAAACTTGGATTTGCTAGGCTTGAAATGGAAAAAGGAAATTATCATATTGCCTATAAGATTTTCAATCGAACGAGTTTAACCACCGGTGAAGGAAAACAAAAGTCATATGACAAAAAGTTTCATTATTACTTTGCGGAGACTGCTTCAAAAGTCACAGATTACGAAACAGCGGAAGAACAATATACAAAAATGCTTAGTTTCACAAATGATCCGTTTTTTGCGACCGTTTCCTCAAAAGTGATCGCACGTAGAAGGGATATAGCGAAAAAATTTGCGGAAGCAAAACGAACTCAATTGGATGATTCAGAAGAAGAAGTTACACCACCAAACGAATGATTTCTAGCAAAAACCAATTCTTGTAATAGTTTCGACTGTGGATGTTTTAAGAGTTGTTTTGGATTTCCAAATTCAGTGATACTTCCCTCTTCTAATACAAATATTTGATCACACATATAAGATAAAAATCCAAGGTCGTGTGAAACAATCAACATTCCTAGTGAATCCTTTTGGTTGATTTCCTTTAATTCTTCAGCAATTTTCTTTTGCACAAGAACATCAAGAGCTGTTACAGGTTCATCCAATAATAGGTATTCTGGATTCATAAGCAAAGCTCTGAGAATCGCAAATCTTTGTAATTGACCACCACTTAACTCTCGTTTTGTTTTACTTAATAAAGACGTTGGTAGTTCAAATCGATCACAAAAACTTTCAATCCTTGTCCTTTCTCCATTCATTACCCTTTGGTTTAAAAATAGGTGTTTCTGAACCTTAAGTGGTTCTAATAATAATTCGCCAATTGTATTGTACGGTGAAAAACTACCAAAGGGATCTTGGAAAACAGGTTGGATTTTGGGACAATGTTGTTTTCCTAACATTGCGCCGTTCCATTCCAATTCCCCAGTCCACTCATACCCCTCAGACTTAGGAAGTAAACCCAGTGCCAAACGAAATAAAGTGGATTTACCAGATCCAGATTTTCCAATGAGACCAGTGATTTCTTTGGGTTTTGCTTCTAATGATACGTCATTTAAGATGGATCGTTTCCCAATGTGAACGGAAAGATTTTTGATTTTAAACATAATACCTTGAAGATAAAATCATTGCATTCTCTCTTTCTATAAACAAGCTAAAGAGTATAAATAGGAGTGAATTGTTTTGGAGAAAGTAAAAATCACAGAAGTTGGACCAAGAGACGGATTACAAAACGAAAAAACCATTCTCTCCACTCAGGATAAATTTGAATTCGTAAAACGTCTAGTCGAATCTGGGACAAAACACATAGAGCTCACCTCTTTTGTTCGAAAAGATCGAATTCCCCAAATGGGAGATGCGATCGAACTATCTACACTCGTATTACCAAAATTTGCAAGCGATGTCGAATTTTCATGTCTGACTCCAAACACCAAAGGATATGAAGCAGCAAAACAAGCTGGTTTCAAAGAAGTGGCGGTGTTTACTGCGACTTCCGAATCTTTTACGAGAAAAAACATCAACATGACAGTCTTGGAAAGTTTTACTTCCTTCCAACCAATTTTTGACCAAGCAAAACAAGATGGAATCAAAGTCAGGGGTTATATATCTACAGTCATTGCCTGTCCATATGAAGGAAAAATAGCACCAGAAAAAACGTTAGAAGTCGCTTTACGACTATTAGATGCCGGTGCCTATGAAATTTCACTTGGGGAAACAATCGGTGTTGCTGTTCCAGATGAAATAGAAAAATTATTGGAAGTATTACTAAAAAAAATTCCGATTTCTTATCTCAATTGTCATTTCCATGATACCTATGGAATGGCAATTGCGAATACAAAACAAGCTCTCTCCATGGGGATACGAAGTTTTGATAGTTCCGCTGGAGGGTTAGGTGGTTGCCCCTATGCAAAAGGAGCTGCAGGAAATGTGGCAACAGAAGATTTAGTTTATTTTTTAACGAGAGAAGGATATGATACAGGGATTCAATTGGATTCACTAGTAAGAGTGAGTCAATTTATGGAAACAAAACTGGATCGCCAATTTAGTTCCAGAACCTTCATTGCCAAAAAAAATGCCAGTTGATGTACTCTTATTAAAGAAAAAATTAGAGAATCTAAAAAACAAATACCAGAGTGTATCCTATTTGGATACAGATCCCATTTGTTTCCCAAAACAATACAAAGACCCACTCGATATCGAAATTACATCATTGATTGCCTGCTTATTTGCCTATGGATCAGTCAAAAACATTCAGAATTTTTTAAATCCTATCGTTTCGGCAATGGGACCTTCTCCTTATTTATTTCTAAAACAAAAACAAAGTGCATTGGAACCCTTTCTAAAATCTCTAAAAGGGTACCGTTTCCAAACAAAAGAGGATATAATTGTTTTCTTTTTAACCTTACAAAGGATGATACAAAGACACAAAACGACAAAACCAATCTTTGAATCCACTTTTTTAGGTGAGGAATTCAATTTCCAAAGAGAAAGGTCCATACAGAATTTTCAAGCGTTCCTGGAAGAAGAATTCAAAATTACCCTGGGCAACAAACCACTTACGTATGGTTTACAGTTTTTAATTGGTAAATGGAATTCCACATCTCCTAAAAAAAGGATTTCTCTTTTTTTACGTTGGATGGTTCGAAACCAGTATCCTGATTTTGGAATCTATAAACAAATCCTTCCAAATGAAATACCCTATCCGATGGATGTTCACATTCAAAAATTGAGTAAAGTATTAGGCATTCGTGACAAAAAACAAGTGAAGTTAGATGATGCATTCCTTCTCACTGAGTATTTCAGTTTACTCAATCCCACCGATCCCTTGTTATACGACTTTTATCTAACGAGAGTGGGAATCATTGAAAAATGCAAAGGAAGTTATGTAGAGGAAATTTGTAACTTATGTGAGTTGCGGGAGGTTTGTTTGGTAGTGCCACGGGGAATTGAACCCCGATTGCAAGGATGAAAACCTTGTGTCCTAACCATTAGACGATGGCACCGTTTGAGAACGATTTCCAAGAGCTTCAAACTCTTGTGTTTGAGTCGTCGGGGATTCGAACCCCGGACCCATTCCTTAAAAGGGAATTGCTCTACCAGCTGAGCTAACGACTCGTTCTGTAGCCAAGAATATCGAACCACCTTTCTCGGTCAACAACTACTTAAAAAAAAGATACAGAACTATCTGTTTTTTTAATCCATGATGATCGTGTGATCACGATCAGGTCCAGTCGATACAATCCCAATTTTTGTATTCACTAAGTCTTGCAACGATTTGATATAAGACTGGCACAAAGGTGGTAATTTCGAAAACGAATTGATACCAGAGATATCATCTTTCCAACCCTTAAACTCAGCAAACAACGGTTTTACGCTCTCAAGTCCTTGTGATGGGAAAAAATCTAATTTTTTTCCTTTGTATTCATATCCTACTACTACTGGTATAGAATCATAGTGGCTAAGAACATCAATTTTAGTGAGAACAAGTGAGTTAATCCCGTTCACAGTGACTGCATGTTTGATCATCTGTACATCAAACCATCCACAACGTCTTGGTCTGCCAGTAGTGGATCCATATTCCCCACCTAACTTACGAAGTACGTCTCCAGCTTCACCCAAAATTTCGGAAGGGAAAGGTCCCTCACCAACTCTAGTTGCATACGCTTTTGTAATCCCAATCACATCTTTTAAATAACGGAAACTAACTCCAGAACCAGCAAGCGCTCCCCCAGTCGTTGGATTGGAACTTGTAACATAAGGATAAGTTCCAAAATCGATGTCAAGTCCTGTCCCTTGTGCACCTTCCAGAAGAACACGTTTGCCTTTTTCCAATTCGCCATTTAGGTAATACACTGTATTCACAATGTTTTTTCCCATTTTATCAGCAAAATCTAAAAGGAAATCATACATCTCTGTTGGATTCACTGGTTCTAAATCATAGTATTTTACAAGTTCTTGGTTTTTTACTTCTAGAATATGATTGAGTTTCGATTTTAAAAGGTCTTTATCGAGTAAGTCACCTGCACGGACACCATTACGTAACATTTTGTCCGCATAACACATACCAATCCCTTTTTTTGTGGTTCCAATTTTTCGTTCTGGAGAAGAACCAGCTTCTCTTGCCTCATCTATCAATCTGTGGTAAGGAAGCAGGATATGGCAGGAATCACTGATAAGGACTTTATCTTTGACCCGAAATCCATGAGATTCTAGATCGGCACATTCTTTCAGAAAGTATTCAGGATCTAGAACAACCCCATTTCCGATCACACACGTAGTATTATCATAAATAATCCCAGACGGAACTAAGTGGAAAATGTATTTTTTACCACCTACTACAACCGTATGACCCGCATTTGCGCCACCTTGGTAACGAACAATGATATCTGTATCTTTTGAAAGGTAATCAATAACTTTTGCTTTTCCTTCATCACCCCATTGGGCTCCAACGACTAAATTTGCAGGCATAAATCCCTCATTTTTCCTTATTTAACAAAACTTCAATTGAATCCAAATGCAGTGCAAATCCACATGCATCCTTTTGTATCCCTGTAAAACTTGCATATAAATCATTATACACACCACCAGCAAAAACTGGTTCAGGGTCATGTTCGACATATCCTTGGAACATAAATCCCGTGTAATACGATAAATCCCGAACAAGAGATGGATCCCAAATACAGGATACACCTAGCATTTGTTTGTTCCAAACTTCAAAAAAAGATGTAATCGAATCCAATTCATTTTTTACTAGATTCAATTCTTCTTTTGATAAATTAGATTCCAAATCTTTCTTAAAACCGACCATTTCATTTGCAGGGATCGGTTTGAGTAATAACTGAATGATTTTCATATGAGAAGCACTCGTATTTGTCCTCGCAGCAAGAGAGACTAATTCTGGAATGTTTTTCGTGTATAAAAATTGTCGTAAAACTTTTGTTTGTTCTTCATTCCAACCTAGGATGTCTAACAGACTAAGAAAGAAGGAAGAATGACCAAACACAATCGTAAATGTTTTGTTAGGAATTGTATTGTCCCAAAGTTTTTTCAGAATTTGGATTTGGGATATCAAATGGTTTGTATCACTTTTTCCTAAACTCTCGACCCCGATTTGTAAAATCTCGCGCCTAGACGCGTTTCGTTTTTTATGGTCTCTTATCTTTTTGGCAAAATAATAAATGTTTTGATTTTCTTCCCAATGGGACCTCGCAGCCATCCCCTTCACCACTTGTAATGTTAGGTCCACACCAGGAGAGAGTTCGTTTCCATCCCAATCCTTTGTGACAAGTAAACTCTCAACACCTTCATGCAACTGGGAACGAAACGAATTGGAATAATCAAAACTGGGGAGAGTGATTTCAGAATACCCTTCTCTTTCAAAGAGCTCTGAAAACGATTGTAGTAAATTTCGCCGGTTTCTGCTTTCTTCCGGTCCTAAAAAATGAAATCCATCGGGAATCCATTTCTGTTCCGAGGAAATTGTTTTGTTTTTTTGATTCATACCGGGATCTCGATCACCCAAGAAGTCAGTTTAGAGAAATCCAGGATTTACGCAATCAAATGTAAAAATCGAATAGACAAATCGAAACTTTTCAGTACGCTGATGTCGGTTTAGAGGCATACATGACAGAAAAAGAAGCCACTTTAGGACGTTGGCACAAAGAATTTTTTGAGAACATTCACTTATTTGTAAAATCCGGTCTTTCCGAACAAGAAGCAAAGTCCATTCTAGAAGAATTTTTAGTTCTGTCACAAGCGACTCCTAAACCCAAGGTCATGGAAATTTTCCAAGAACCTGAGCGATTAGAAGAGATTGGTGTCTACACCGACATCCGTCCCGAACCTCGCGATTTTATGCTCAAATTCCTAGATCCCATCATGAAGAAGTTTAAAGTGGAAGGCACAGAAAATTTAAAACTCCTCGATGGCATCATTGGCAAATACCCAGTCACTCTGATCTCTAACCACTTAAGCCATTTAGATGCTCCTGCCATTTTTACTCTACTTTACAATTCGGGGCCAGAAGGTAGAAAGATTGCTGAGTCTCTTGTCTTCATTGCGGGAAGACTTGCCTTTGAACCTGATTTTACACGCCTCGGTCTTTATATGTTTGGAACTCTCCTTGTCTGTTCCAAAAAAGATATGGCGGATAACCCTTCTCTTTCTGATGTCATGACCAAAATCAATATGCGTGCCTTTCGTAATTCACAGAAATTACAATCAGATGGAAAGGTAATCTCCATTTTCCCGGAAGGAACCCGTTCTCGCGATGGAAGGCTCATGCCTTTTGTGGACACTGTGTACCATTATGTAGCAAACAAAGTCATTTTACCGATCTCTCTCGAAGGTACGGAAAAAATTCTACCGATTGAAGGATTACTCTTCAACCAAGCAGTTGGAAAACTTGTGATCGGTAAACCTGTACTTGTTGGAGAACTGACCAAACGGGAAATGGAAACGTTTCCATCTCATATCGAACAAATTTCGTTTCCAGGAAGTGGTGACAAAAAACAATTCATCATTGATAACCTTGCCCTTCTTGTGGGAAGTAATCTCAACAAACACAAACACGGAACATATCGAAACCTTTACCGAGGTGATGTAAGAGAAACAAACCAACTCATTTCGCTTCCAAAAAAACCAGACGAACACGTTGTGATCATTGGTTCATCCAATATGTCTGTAGCCTTTGCTTGTATATTGGCAAATAAAAATGTAAAAGTGACTATTTACCATCCAGATTCAGAAATGGTAGCTAGAAGTAATGAGGAAAGACGTGATATCATCCATTACCCTATCTACAAACTGCCACCAAACATTGATTTCTCTGATAAACCAGAAATTTTAGAATCAGCAACATTATTTGTCCAAGGAACAAATCCTTGGGAATTCGATGCTGTTTACTCCAAAATCAGAACTTATTTACAGAAGAATAAATCACCGATGGTGAATGTAATCAAAGGATTTACTGGATCCAAAAAAGGGCTTATCCTAGAAGACTTAAACGAACTTCTCCTCATTGAAAGAGATCGATTGGCAGTTGTATCTGGTGCTTGTTACCCAGACCAAATTATGGAACGAAAAATTTCTGGATTTGAAATCTCTGCATTTGAAGATTCTCTCATTCCCAAACTCAAAGAACTTCTGACCAATAATTATGTATTCACTAGACCTGCGATCAATTCAAGAGATACAAAGGGCGTTCAGCTAGGTGGTGCATTAAAAACAATTTATGCACTTGCTATGGGACTTGTCGAAGGTTACTTTAAACGCGAATTAGGTGGCAATGTAGACAACACTCTATTCCATTTGAGTAACCGATTTTTTAATGAAATGGTTTCGATTGGTGTTTTACTCGGAGGAGATCCAACTACGTTTAATGGTTTATCTGGTATGACTGATTTTATGTTGGCCTGTTTTGGATCTGACACAAGAGACCGTAAATATGGTTATGATCTGGCAAATGGAACAAGACCAGAAAAAATCACCAATGGATTTTATGGTCTGAAAGTTTTACCAAACCTCATCCAACTGGATGAAAAAAGACATCCAATTGTTGCTTCTGCTTATAAAACAGTGATTCAAAATGAAGATTTTGATATAGTTGCAGAAGAATTACAAAAACAGTTAGCTAGAGTTTAGGGATAGAAACGATAAAAACCGTTTGGCCTGGTTCGGAAAATAACCGGATCTGGCCTTTGTGCCTCTCTTCTACGGATTGTTTGACGATCCCAAGGCCAAGCCCAGTTCCTTCTCCTTTTTCCTTTGTTGTATAAAAGGGTTCAAAAATTCGTTTTTGCATATTCTGTGGGATTCCTGGGCCATTGTCCTTAATGGATACCTCCACATCGGTAGTCGTTTCTTCCACTTGGACAGTCAACTTTCCTTTGAAGTGCATTGCCTGTAAGGAATTATAAATCAAATTGGTCCAAATTTGGATGAGTTCGTCTGGATATCCCATGATCACAGGATTTGCGTTATACAAACGTATACACTCAATTCCTGATTTCATTTTGTTCTGATACAAAGTAAGTACAGTTTCAATTGTATCTATGATATTGGTTTGGATTTTAGCAGAACCTCTGTCCATCCTTCCATAATTTTTTAAACTATAAACGATTTTCGATGTGCGTTCCACTGCCAAACGAATCGATTCAATACTACGTAAGGCATTTAATTCATTTAAAATGATACTGAGAATGGGAGTGTTTTTCAGTTTTTCCACAAAACTTGTATTTTCAAGAATATAATCAGATACACCCAAATCTACGATTCGATCTGCTAAATCATAAGGTGAATCAATATTGGCGGTTACAAAAAGTGATTCTAGATTCTTTTTGATTTTCCTTGTCTCTGAAAAACTATACGTTTTGGGTTTTACTTGGAAGAGTTCCGTGATCCAACGAATGATTTCCAGAGCATCTTTATCTGAATATTTACCCATACAATTTCGAATCTCAAGTAACCTAGATCCAAAATCACCCAAGCGGTTTTGTAATTCTTCACTAAATGCAGAGATAGCCGCCAAAGGGTTGTTAATTTCATGAGCCACGCTAGCTACGAGTTGGCCAAGAGTGGCCATTTTTTCGGACAAAATCAATTGGTCTTGGGTTTTCTGTAGATCTTCTAAGATACGATTCAGTTCTTTTGTCCTTTCTTTGACAGCAAATTCAAGAGCTTCTTTGTTTTGTTTGGATTCAGTGATATCAATGAGAATCGCAAGTAAAGTGGATCGACCTTCATGATTGAGAATTGTATTACCCGAAACTACGTGTCGAATTTCACCAGATTTGGTTCGAACACTTGCTTCCATACCCGTACTCCAACCTTTTTTCTGGACTTCTGCGAGTAACCTTGCTCGGTCAACCTTTGTGATCCAAATATTCAAATCATGTGATGTCTTCCCGATGATTTCATTTCTATCAAATCCAATGAGACGACAATATGCCTCATTCACATCATCGTATCTACCTGTTTCTGCATTTGATAAACTAACAGCCGCAGGATTTAACCTAAAAACACTTTCAAATAAATCCTTACTTAACTTTAATTCTTTTTGGAGTTGGTTAGCGAGTTTCTCCTTTTCCTTTAAGGCGGTTATATTCTGACCTGCACTGAGTAAGTAACGACCGTTCTCTACAATTTTCCCACTAAAAAGAATGGTGACTGTTTCACTCGTTTTAGTCAGAAGAGGGACTTCAAAATTCAGTACAAAACCATCTGTCTTTAATTTGGATAAAATGAGATCACGGTCCGCTAAATTTGAATAAATCCCTAAATCAATTGTGGTCTTTCCTACCACTTCCTCTCTCTTACGACCAAGCCAATTACAATAGACTTCATTTGCTTCCACATAGAGACCTGATTGTAAATCAGTAATTGCCATACCTATGGGACTTTCCGCAAAACTGGTATGCCAAATTCGATCAGTGATGGGTAATGAGGAGTCCATAGTTTTCGGAGGTTAAAGGCTAGCGGAATCAACGGGTATGGCAATAAAAAAACCTACTTAAGATTGATCTCAAGTAGGTTTTTCACCAAGGAATCCTTGTTAGCGGATAAGAAGTTACTTAGAAGCGGCTACTTTTTCTTTTTTGGCCTTTTTTGGTTTTTCTTCTTTTTTGGCAGGTTTTTTCTCTTCACGTTTTGCTTTCACTTCCGCTTTGAGTTCGTCTTGTGTTTTTCTATCTACAAGTTCTAAAATTCCCATCGCAGTGTTGTCTGAAGGACGGTTTACCAATCGGATGATTCTAGTATACCCACCTACTCTCTCAGCATAACGATTTGCCAAATCTTTCAAAAGTTTGTTTACGATTTCTTGGTCACCAAGGTGGCTATAAAGATACCTTGTATTGTGCAAAATCGCAGCATTTTTCTTTTGTTCATCTAGGTTTGCTAGATTTGCATCTAGATTCTTTTTCGCTCTAGTGATGATTCGTTCTGCGTAAGAACGAGCTACCTTTAACTTCGCTACTGAAGATTCAATTCTTTCGTGGCGAAGTAGAGAGATTACCATATTTTGAATCATAGCTTTTCTATGATCTGCTGATCTATTGAGTTGTTTAACTTTATTACGTTTGTTCATCTTAAAAATCTCTCATACCGAAAGAAAGTCCCATAGAGGAAAGTTTTGCTTTCAACTCTTGTAAACTCTGTTCGCTGAAATGTTTTGATTTCGTCATTTCGTCTTCTGATCTCTTTACGAGTTCACCAATGAAGTCAATTTCCAAACTTCGAAGAACGTTAGTAGAACGAACAGAAAGTTCTAATTCTTCTACGTGTTTTGATAATGCTGCTTTGAGTTTTTCATCAGCTTCATCTAACTCTTCTTCTTCTTCTTCAATTTCTTCTTCAAAATTGATGAATACAGTGAGGTGGTCTTTTAGGATTTTTGCTGCTTGTGCCACTGCATCTTCTGGTGATACAGATCCATCAGTCCAAACTTCCATTGTTAGTTTTTCGTAATCAGATCTTTGTGCTACACGAGTTTCTGATACTTCAAACAAAACTTTTTGGATCGGAGAAAAGATTGAATCGATTGGGATCGTTCCCAAAACTTCGATGTCTTTCTTTTTGTCTTCCGCAGGAACGTAACCACGTCCTCTTTGGATTTCCAAATCCATAATCAAATTAGCATCCTCATTGAGGGTAGCAATATGAAGGTCAGGATTCATGATTTCAATTGAAGAATCTACAGCAAGGTCAGCAGCTCTAAAATATCCAGCCCCTTTTAATTCAAGGTGGATCACTTTACTTGCTTCTTTATCTTCTGGCTCGTATTTGATTCGAACTTGTTTTAAGTTAAGAATGATACGAGTGACGTCTTCTGCAACACCTTCGATGTAAGAAAATTCGTGAGAAACTCCTTCAATGCGAATGGCAGAAATTGCAGCTCCTTCGATTGAAGACATGAGTGTACGACGAAGGGAGTTACCGATCGTTGTACCAATTCCTCTTTCGAAAGGTTCTGCAACAAACTTACCGTAGTTTGGTGTATTCACATCGGTAGTGAATTCGATTTTTTTGGGTCTTTTAAAACCTTTTAATAAATTCTTTGGAGACAATGTCGTATCCTTCTTCTCTAAATTCTTACTTCGAGTACAACTCTACGATTACCTGTTCTTTCACAGGGATATCAATATGTTCTCTTGTTGGAAGTGAAGTCACTTCTCCTGAGAACTTGGCATAATCCACACTCACCCAAGAAGCAGTACGATTGATTGCTTGGGCTAGTTTGATATTTTCTTCGATAAACGCGGATTTTTGAAACTTCTCACGAATTTCGATTTTATCACCAACATTCACACGATAGGAACAAATATCAACTCGGTGGCCATTCACTAGAATGTGTCTATGTGCCACAAAGTTACGAGCTTGTCTTCTAGTAACAGCAAAACCCATACGATAAAGAACATTATCCAATCTTCTTTCAAGGAATTGGAGTAAATTCTCACCAGGAATCCCTGGAGTGTGAGAAGCTTCTTCAAAGTATCTACGGAATTGTTTTTCTAACACACCATAAGCGCGTTTTACTTTTTGTTTTTCACGTAGCTGTGCACCGTATTCTGTTACCTTCCCTTTCTTTTTTGGAGGAAGACCTGGTGGGTACTTTCTCTTTTCGAGGGAAGATTTTTCTTTATGTAATGTATGACTATTTTTGAGAAAGAGGTTAAGTCCCTCTCTTCTCATCAATTTAACAACTGGACCTCGGTAACGTGCCATATCTAATTCCTACACCCTTCTTCTTTTTCGTGGTCGGCACCCATTGTGCGGGAGCGGAGTTACGTCTTTAATGAGTTTGATTGCAATCCCTTTTGTGGTCAAAGAACGAATGGCAGATTCACGTCCAATTCCAGGACCTGAAACCATTACATCCACTTCAGAAAGACCAGCAGCTTCGATTGCTTTCTCAGCAGCATTGGTAGCAGCTACTTGTGCTGCATAAGGAGTGGATTTTTTGGATCCACGAAATCCCATCATTCCGGAAGAAGACCAAGAAAGAACGTTTCCTGCCATATCAGTAATCGATACGATTGTATTGTTAAACGAAGCTTGGATATAAACCTTACCCCGTGGAACATTCTTCTTTTCTTTTTTCTTAACCTTTTTGGTATCTTTTTTATTCTTTGCGTCTTTTTCAGCCATGGACTGGTCCTCTACTTAGTAGCCTTTTTCTTATTGGCTACAGTCTTCTTGACTCCCTTACGGGTTCTTGCGTTGGTTCTTGTTCTTTGTCCGTTGACTGGAAGTCCGCGTCTATGACGGAAACCTCTGTAACATCCCACATCCATCAATCGTTTGATGTTGAGGTTGACTTCGGAACGAAGATCCCCTTCTACCTGGTATGATTCTTCAATGACTCGTCGGATCGCGGCTTCTTGTTCGTCCGAGAGGTCCTTCACCCTGATAGATTCGTCAATTCCTGCTTTTTTCAGGATATTTTGAGAGGATGTCTTACCAATACCAAATACGTATGTAAGACCGATCACTATTCTTTTGTTTGATGGTAAATCAACACCCGCGATACGTGCCATATCTTCCTATCTTTGCCTTTGTTTGTGTTTTGGGTTCGTGCAAATCACTCGGATTACACCTTTTCTGCGAATGACTTTGCATTCTGGACAGATTTTTTTTACTGATGCTCTAACTTTCATTATAGTTTCCTATTTCTTTCTGTAAGTGATACGGCCCTTGGTTAAGTCATAAGGAGAAAGTTCCACAGTGACTTTATCTCCAGGTAGAATACGAATGTAGTGCATACGCATTTTTCCTGAAATGTGCGCTAAAACCTTGTGACCATTCTCTAGTTCCACACGGAACATTGCATTTGGTAACGGTTCTAAAACGGTTCCGTCAATTGTGATTGCTTCTTCCTTAGCCAGGGTATATCTCCTACTGGATTGATTTTAAAATAGTGTTAGTGATTTCTTCCATACTTCCCAACCCATTGATTTGCCGAAGGATCCCCGTGCCTTTATAAAAGTCAATCAGGGGCAACGTCTTGGTGTTGTAAGTATGCAGACGGTTTTTGATGGTCTCTTCGTTGTCATCCGAGCGTCCTTCTTTGATCGCTCTACCTAGCAAACGTTTGACGAGTTCTTCATCAGGAACGTCTAGGTTGACAACGGAGTCGAGCTCCATGTGAAGCTCTTTGAGGATTTCCGAGAGAGCCTTTGCTTGCTCCACCGTCCTTGGAAATCCATCCAAAATGAATCCATTTGCACAATCGGATTCGACCAAACGGTCGCGAATTATGCCTATAACGACAGCATCTGGAACTAGGTCCCCAGCGTCCATAAATTTTTTAGCTTCAATCCCCATAGCAGTGCCATTTTTTACAGCGGCACGAAGGATATCACCTGTGGAAATCTGAGGGATATTGTATTTCTCTTTGATGATGTCAGCTTGTGTTCCCTTTCCAGCACCTGGAGGGCCCATAAATATGAGTCTCTTCATTCGTTACACTCTTCCCTTGATTTTAGTCTTTTTCATGAAACCTTCGTAGTTTCTCATGAGGAGTTGGGCTTCGATTTGTTTTAACGTTTCGAGAGCGACACCCACCATAATGAGAAGAGAAGTTCCTCCGAATGTATACACTAATGTTCCTCCACCTGTATTAGATCCCAGGTTTAAGAATTTAATGATGAGATACGGAGCAAGAGCAAGACCAGCAAGGAAAAGAGCACCGGGTAAGGTGATTCGATTCAAAATTTTCTCGATCATTTCTTTTGTTTGGCTTCCTGGACGAACACCGGGGATAAACCCACCGTATTTTTTTAGATTATCAGCTAACTCTTGTGGGTTGAACTGAATTGCTGTATAAAAATACGCAAAGAAGATAATGAGAGAAGTATAAATCACATAATAAAATAAAGCATGATACCAAATTTGTGAGAATGGGTTAAAATAATCCATTATCACAGCCCATCCAGCCCACTGTCCCCCTTTCGAAGACAACCACTGAACAATTGTTTGTGGAAAAAGGATGAGAGAAGATGCGAAGATAATTGGCATTACGTTTGCACTGTTCACTTTGAAAGGAATGGATTGGCTACGAGCCTGTACCATCTTTCTACCCACCATTTGTTTTCCATAATTCAATGGAACCCGGCGAACCCCTTGGGTTAAAATCACCGTAAGTGAAATCAGAACAATAAAGATAATGATTAGGATTAGGATACTGAGAGCATCCGAAGTATCAGAAGTAAACATCGCAATGAGTGCTTCTGGCATACGACCAATGATACCAGCAAAGATAATGAGAGAAATTCCGTTCCCAATCCCACGTTCTGTGATTTGTTCCCCGAGCCAAATGAGAAGCACTGTTCCCGTTGTGATGGATAACATCGCAATCGGTAAAAAATATCCTTCTACAGAAGGGTTGATAAGGCCTGGGTATTTCGCTTGCGCTGTTCCCGATCCAGTGGACCAAGAATTTGCAAGTTGGATCACAGCGAGCGATTGAATCGCACAGAGGATCAGAGTTCCGTACTTAGTGTACTGTTGGATTTTTTTTCTGCCTTCTTCCCCTTCTTTCTGCATTTTTTGCAAACTAGGAATGAGAACCATCACAAGTTGCATAATGATCGAAGAAGAGATGTAAGGCATAATCCCTAGCGCAAAAATAGAAAATTTGAGAAGAGCACCACCAGCAAACAAATCTACCATTCCAAGGAAACCTTCACTTGGATCGGCAGTAATGCCCGTCACAATCAAACTGTTGATACCAGGAATGGTCACGTGAGTTCCCATTCTGAAAAGTAACAACATACCGATCGTAAATAGGATTTTAGATCTTAATTCCGGGATTCGAAAGATGTTAGCGATGGTTTGAAACATGGGTTATTTAGTTTTTTTTCTCTTCTTTTTTCTTTTCTCTGATGATGACTTTGCCACCTGCTTTTTCAATCTTCTCTTTTGCAGAAGCTGAAAATGCATCAACCGTAATGGTAATGGCAACAGTCACTTCACCAGTTCCGAGTAACTTGATCGGTCCTAGTTCGGATTTGATAAGTGACTTTGCTTTCAAAATCGCAGGAGTCACTTCTCCCGAAAGACCAGCTTTCGTAAGAGAAACCAAATTCACAGGTTGGAACACTTCAGAGAAGATATTCGTAAAACCACGTTTTGGTAAACGTCTGTGGAGAGGGAGCTGACCACCCTCGAATCCACGTCTCATCGAAGCAGCACGAGCTCTTTGTCCTTTGGAACCACGAGTGGAAGTTTTTCCCATCCCAGATCCAGGACCTTGGCCAACGCGTTTTGGAGAGGTTTTTGCGCCTTCTGGAACAGGAACCAAGTTTTTGTTTCCGAGAGATGTGGATTTTTTAGCGCGTTTTGCACCAAACCCACGACCTTGTTCGATTCTTTCTTGTGCCATATTATTATACCTTTTCCACTTTCAACAAGTAACCTACTTGTCGTAACATCCCTTTCAATTGGGGAGTCATTTTGTGTTTTTTGGATTGACCTTTCTTTTTAAGGCCGAGAGCAATCAGAGTTTTTTTGTGCATCGGGATGATACCGATGGAACTTCTTTCTTGCGTTACGATCACTTCTTCCATAGTCAGATTCCTTCTTATAGATCTTGCCCAAACAAGTGTTTGAGGCTAACACCACGTCGTTTCACCGCCATAGACGGAGTTTCCAACTGTTGTAATGCATCCATAGTCGCCTTTACAATGTTCATCGGGTTTGAAGAACCCCAAGATTTTGTTAGAACATCCTGGATCCCGGCTCTTTCCAAAACGGAACGAACAGAAGCTCCAGCGATGATCCCAGTTCCTGGTGAAGCTGGTTTCAAAATCACTCGTGCTGATTTGAATTGTCCAACCACATCATGTGGAACGGTGTGACCAATGTAATGAATGGATTTTAAATTCTTTTTTGCAGATTCGATGGACTTTCGGATCGCATCTGGAACTTCATTTGCTTTTCCAAATCCAATGCCTACTTTTCCTTTGGAGTCACCTACAACGGATAAAGCATTAAAAGAGAAACGACGTCCCCCTTTTACTACTTTGGCAACGCGGTCGATTTTAACGACTTTTTCAGTAAATTCTTTTGTTTCTTCTTCTAACATCATTTAGAACTCCAATCCACCTTCACGGGCAGAATCAGCAAACGCAGCGATTCTTCCATGGTAAACCATTCCAGAACGGTCGAGTACCACTTGGGAAACACCCGCTTTTTTCGCCTTATCAGCAACTACTTTACCGAGTTCGGTTGCAGCCGATTTACTCTTCTTAGAATTTTCATGTTTCGGAAAATCTTTCTCGAGAGTGGTTGCGTATACAAGTGTTACACCTTTTGCATCATCTATGATTTGTGCAGTCAGGTAACGGTTTGTTTTATTAAACACTAACCGAGGCCTATCCGATGTTTGGCGGATTTTGTATCGAACTCTCTCCGCTCTTCTCAATCTTTTACTATTTTTAGCTGTCTTGTTGATCATGACGTTCTACTTCTTACCGGTTTTTCCGGCCTTTCTACGGATGTATTCGTTCTGATATTTGATCCCTTTGCCTTTATAAGGCTCCGGAGGTCTTTTGGAACGAATGTCAGCCGCAACTTGTCCAACCAGTTGTCGGTCAATGCCCGATACTTTGATTTTGAGCTGATCTGCGACTTCGATTTTGATGCCATTTGGCTCAGGAAAAACCACTTCGTGAGAGTACCCAAGAGCCATCACAAGATCCTTACCACGTTTTTGCGCACGGTAACCGACCCCAGTGATTTCTAGGTTTTTTTCCCAACCAGTTGTGACACCCTTTACACAGTTCATCGCAAGGGAACGAACGAGACCGTGGAGAGCCACTGTCTTCTGGTCTTCACTTTTTCTTGTGAACACCAATTCGCCGTTTTCCACGTTTGCTCCGACACCTTCATAAAGTGGAGTTTTTAATTCCCCTAATGGCCCTTTGATTGTAAGGGCTTCTGCATCTGCTTTAACTTCTACCTTTGCAGGCAATTTGATGATACTTTTTCCAACTCGAGACATGGTGTTATCGTTCTCTAGAATACCTTACAGAGAACTTCCCCTCCTACTCTGAGTTTACGAGCGCGTTTTCCCGTCATCACACCTTTCGATGTCGAAAGGATGAGTGTTCCGATGTTATTTCGGAAAGGACGGATTTCACCGGATTGGATGTACACCCGACGTCCTGGTGTGGAAACACGTTCAATCATACGGATCACAGGTTTTTTCTCTGTGTCGTATTTCAATTTTACTTGGAAGTCATCAAAACTTCCATTTTTTACAGTTTGGACATCATCTACAAAACCTTCTTCTTTGAGAAGATCTAGGATGGACTTTTTGATTTTGCTACCAGGAATCACACAAAGCTCATGTTTAGCTTGTTGTGCGTTTCTAATTCTTGTTAGCATATCTGCGATTGGATCTGAAAGACTCATATCTTACCTTAACCTAATTACCAGGAGGACTTTTTCACACCGGGGATCTGAGCCTTGCTAGCAAGGTCCCGGAAGCAAAGACGACACATATCAAAGCGGCGCAAATAAGCGCGTGATCGACCACAAAGAGGGCAACGATTGTACTCTCTCACTTTGAATTTTTGCTCTTTGGCGTGGCGTTCCATCATTGATTTTTTCGCCATGAGTAATCTCCTACTTACCTGCCGCTCGGTAAGGCATACCGAAGGCTTGGAATAATTCGAACGCTTCTTTGTCCACTTCCGTGTTCGTTACGAAAGTGATATTGATTCCATAGATCGTATTGATTTTATCAAATTGGATCTCTGGGAAAATGATCTGTTCTCTAACAGAAAGGTTGTAATTCCCTCTGCCATCAAATCCCTTCGGGCTAACACCACGAAAGTCACGAACCCTTGGAAGGGCAACGTTGATGAAACGATCAAGGAACTCATACATATGATGTCCACGTAGAGTCACTTTGCAACCAAGCACCATTCCTTCTCTCACTTTGAAACCCGCGATGGATTTTTTAGCGAAAGTTTTCACAGGTCTTTGTCCAGTGATTTGGCCAATTTCCACAAGACATGCTTCCATTGCCTTAGGGTTTGTGTGAGCTTCACCCATCCCTACGTTGATTACGATTTTTTCTAATTTTGGAACTCGCATTACACTTTGGAAGCCGAGTGACTTTTGGAGTGTAGGACGAATTTCCTTTTCGTATTTTGATTTAAGCCTAGGTACCATATCTATACTTCTTTCCCTTCAGGTCGAGTCACTCGTACGGATTTACCATCCTTCTCAGCAAAGCCCAAGCGTACAGCCTTAATTTTCTTCTTTGGCTTCGCTTTGTTCTCTGCTTTTGCGTCGTGAAACATCACATTGGAAATATGGATCGGGAATTCGATTTCAATCGCACCACCACCAGGGTTTTCTTGGGTTGGGCGAACGAATCTTTTTCTTTTGTTCACACCTTCGATGTAAACACGGTCTTTACGTTTATCAACAGCAAGAACCTTCCCTTTTTTTCCTTTTTCTTTTCCAGAAATCACAAGAACTTCATCGTCCTTTTTGATTTTTGTTTTTTTGAATTTAGTAGGCTCGGAACCTCTATATGCTAACTTAGTCGCCATTTTAGAGAACCTCCGGAGCTAGAGATATAATTTTCATGTATTTTTTATCACGTAGTTCACGAGCAACAGGTCCGAAGATCCTTGTTCCTTTTGGGTTACCTTTATCATCGATAATGGCAACCGCGTTGTCATCAAAACGGATGTAAGTTCCGTCTGGACGACGAACTTCTTTTTTCGTTCTTACGACAACGGCTCTTTGAACCGCTTTGTTATGCACTTTCTTTCCTTGCCCGTCACGAAGTCCGTATGCAGGTTGTGCTTCTTTCACAGCGACGATGATTTCGTCACCAAGCGTTGCGTAGCGTTTTTTGGAACCGCCAAGCACTTTAACGCACATGACTTTTTTCACACCCGAGTTATCGGCTACTTGTAAAATAGTTTCTTGTTGGATCATACTAATTTCGCCTTCTCAATTACCTTTACAAGTTTATGGTGTTTCTGTTTAGAAAGTGGTCTTGTTTCCACAGCGATGACTCGATCACCAACTTGACACTCGTTCTTCTCATCGTGAATTTTCACTCGAGAAGTTCTGGTCATAATTTTCTTAAACCGTGGGTGCACTTTTCTTGTGATGATTTCGATCACTACGGTTTTATCCATAGCATCACTCACAACTACACCTTGAATGGTTAAAGATTTTTTAGAGTTTTTATCTTCCATAACCTACTTCTTCTTACCTTTGCTTGTTTTTGCGACTTTTGGAGCCGAACCAGCTTTCGGTGCGATTTGTTTGAGTTTACCTTTGGCAGCTAGTTCCTTCTCACGAAGGACAGTTAACGCTTGGGCAATTCTCTTCTTATGATTGCGGATTACTTTTGGGTTCTCAAGAGATCTTGTAACCCCAAATTGGAATCTTGCTTTTCTAACTTCTTCTGAAGAGGAGAGAATTTCTTTCTTCAAATCTTCTGGAGAAAGTGATTTGAAATCGTCTTTCATAGAACGTTCCTCTTAACAAATGAAGTTTCAACTGGCAGTTTAAATGCTGCTAGGTGGAGTGCTTTTCGTGCTGTTTCTTCATCAACACCAGCCATTTCAAAAAGAACTCGTCCTGGTCGGATTTCAGCAATCCAGAACTCAGGGTTACCTTTACCTTTACCCATACGAGTTTCGGCAGGTTTTTTAGTGATTGGTAAATGAGGAAAGATCCTGATCCATAATTTCCCACCTCGTTTTACTTGGCGGTTGATAGTGATCCTTGCTGCCTCAATTTGTCGCGCAGTGATACGACCGGAGGAAATGGCTTTTAAACCAAACTCTCCGAACGCAACGTAAGAACCTCTTTCGTCCTTACCTTTTAAGCGCCCTCTTTGGCGTTTTCTAAATTTTACTCGTTTAGGTGCTAACATGATGGTTTCTCTTTAGTACTTCTTAACTCGTTCTACGTTTTACAGCGTATTTATCTTCATCGGATTCTTCCTTCGTTGGGAAGTAATCACCGGTATAAGTCCATACTTTCACACCGATTTGTCCGAAAGTCGTGAGAGCTTCTTTGAATCCAAAATCAATTTTGGCACGAAGAGTATGAAGAGGGACTCGTCCTTCCATATACTTTTCAGTTCTTGCCATGTCCGCCCCATTGAGACGTCCAGAGATTTGGATTTTGACACCTTCAACCCCACCGCGCATCGCACGACGAAGTTCCGCTTTCATGACACGACGGAAAGGCATCCTTTGTTCGATTTGAAGGGCAACCGTTTCAGCAATCGCTTGTGCGATGATTTCTGGTTTTTTCACTTCGATGATGTTCATTCCGATCGGTTTATCAGCGTATTTTTTAAGCTCTTGTTTCACCGCTTCGATGTTTTGGCCTTTTTGACCAATCACCATACCTGGTTTAGAAGTATGGAGATTCACGTTGATTTTTTCAGGGAATCTTTCGATTACGATTTTCACAACGGATGCATTTTTGAATTTCTTCTGAAGGAATCTACGGATCTTGATATCTTCGTGAAGATTTTTGATGTAATCTTGTTTGGAAAACCAAACCGAATCCCAGTTACGTGTGATTCCGATTCGTAGTCCGATTGGATTTACTTTCTGACCCATAAATTAGCTAACCTTCTTTTCGATTTCAGATACAACAACGGTAATGTGGCTTAGGCGTTTACGGATCCGAGAAGCACGTCCACGTGCTCTTGGGCGGAAACGTTTCATGATTGGTCCGTCATCCACATAGATTTTTTTAACATAAAGTGAGCTAGGATCCAAACTTTCATTCATCTGAATGGCATTTGCCACTGCAGAGTTGAGAAGGTTAATGATCATTGAACTTGCCGATTTGTTTGTAAATCGCAAGATATCTATCGCTTCTTTGTAATCGTATCCACGAACTTCATCCGCAACCAGGCGAGCTTTTCTGGCAGAAATTCTGAGGTGTTTTCCTACTGCTTTTGCTTCCATCACTCTACCTATTTCTTCGCTACTTTTTTGTCTCCACCATGACCTTTGAAGGTTCTAGTGGGAGCAAATTCACCAAGTTTGTGTCCAATCATGTTTTCATTCACATAAACAGGAACAAACGCTTTGCCATTATGAATCATGACTGTATGACCAATCATATCTGGATAAATGGTACTTCTTCTGGACCAAGACTTGAAGGGAGTTTTTTTCCCTTCAGAGTTTAACTTGGTAATTTTTTTCATGAGGTGGTCGTCGATGAACGGACCTTTTTTTAAGCTTCTAGCCATGAGTATCTAGATCCTACCTATTCCTGTTTTTCTTACGTCTTTGGACAATAAAACGGTCAGACGGTCTAGTCTTACGTGTTTTAAATCCTTTCGTAGGTTTACCCCAAGGAGTCACTGGGTGACGACCTCCGGAAGTTCTACCTTCACCACCACCGAGTGGGTGGTCCACAGGGTTCATAACGACCCCTCTTACCTTCGGTCTTTTTCCTAACCAACGGTTACGACCGGCTTTTCCTATGATCACTAAGTTGTGGTCTTTGTTGGAAAGTTCTCCAACTGTCGCCAAACACTCTTTACGCACCTTTCGGATTTCCGAAGAAGGAAGTTTGAGGGATACGTAGTCACCGTCTTTTGCGGAGATTACAGCAAAGGAACCTGCTGTTCTTGCAATCTGACCACCTTTTCCAATATGGAGTTCGATGTTGTGAACGTTTGTTCCTGCAGGGATTTTATCCAATGGAAGTGAATTTCCTAGTTTAATCTCCGCGTTTGGACCAGACTCAATTTTATCCCCAACTTTAAGACCGTTAGGAGCTAAAATGTATCGGTATTCCCCATCCGCATAACAGACAAGAGCAATGAATGACGAACGGTTTGGATCGTATTCAATTGTTTTTACTGTTGCAGGGATTCCAAATTTATTACGTTTAAAATCGATGATACGAAACTTTCTTTTGTTACGTCCACCTTTGCGTCTAACAGCGATACGTCCCTTATTATCACGACCAGCCTTATAAGAAAAATTGGCTGTGAGAGGTTTATAAGGAACCACTTCTGTGATTTCTTTGAAATCTAATACCGAATAATACCGGCTCGACTGTGTTGTGGGTTTAAGTTTTCTAATTCCCATAATTAAACCTTAGCAAAATCCAAATTTGCTCCGTCAGCAAAGGTCACTACAGCTTTTTTGTAGTGAGGTCTAGGGGACGGCATGTTTCTAAAACGTTTCATTTTCCCACGGTAAACGGCTACGTTTACAGCAGTTGGAACAACGTTATACATTTGTTTCAGGGCTTGTTTGATCAAAGTTTTGTTCGCATCCGGGTGGACTTTGAACGTATACTTGACAGTTCTTTTTCCCATACGTTCTCCAATTGTTTGCAGGTCTTGCGACTTTTCTGTAACAACCGGTGATAAGATTACATTCTCTAGGTTCACTGTCTTATCCTTTCTTAGAATACTGAGCCTGAAGCTCTTTTAAAGCGCTTTCAGAGATTACTAAATTGTTATTATAGAGGATGTCTCGGCAAACGACACGTTTGCTGTTCACATATTTGAGGTTCTCTATATTGCGAGTGGATCTTTTTAGAAATTGGTTTTCACCAGCTACTACAAATCCCACGTTACCCTTCTCTGCAATGTCCATGTTCTTCAAAATATTGTAGATGGACTTTGTGGAGTAAGAAGAAGGTTCTACGTCTTCTATGATCGCGATTCTGTTTTCTTCTGCCTTTTTGTTAAGGATGGAGAGAACAGCTTTCTTCTTAACGCTGCGTGACAAGTTAGAGGAATAATCTCTTGGTTTTGGTCCATGAATGATACCACCACCAACGAAATGAGGAGCTCGGATGGATCCTTGTCTTGCACGACCAGTTCCTTTTTGAGCCCAAGGTTTGATTCCCCCACCGCGAACTTCGGAACGATCTTTTGTAGAATGTGTTCCTTGTCGATTGTTCGCATTTTCAGCTTTAACCGCATCATAGATGGCTCCAAGCGAAATGCCGGTAGCAAATAATTCTGCCGGAAGTTCAACTTCGCTTACGAATACGCCTTCTTTATTGTATTTACGCGCTTTCATGTTCTACCTATCTATCCGATTTTTTCTATCGTAACGATACCACGTTCCCTTCCTGGAACCGGACCGGATACAAATACTAAGTTAGCATCTGCATCAATTTTTACTACTTTTAGGTTTCGAACAGTTGTCTGTTCAGAACCCATTCTTCCACCCATCTTCAAACCCTTGAACACACGTCCAGGAGTTGTGTTCGATCCAATCGAACCAGGGTGTCTTTGGAAACGAGAACCGTGCCCAGCAGGACCACCAGCAAATCCATGGCGTTTTACAACACCTTGTGTTCCCTTCCCTTTAGAAGTTCCGGTAACCTTTACTGTATCATTCAAAGCAAAAACATCAGCGAGTTTCACTTCTGAACCCACTGCAACTTCTTCAAATCCTTTGAATTCAACCAAAGTTTTTTTAGGAGTCGCGATATTCGCCTTTTTAATATGTCCAACTTCGGCCTTTGTTAAGTGTTTTTCTTTGGCATCACCAAATGCTAATTGAACAGCTTCGTAGCCGTCATTCGCAGCAGTTTTTACCTGGGACACAAAACAAGGACCCACGCGTAAAACAGTAACAGTTACCATCTTACCGTCGTTATTGAATATGTGGGCCATGCCCAATTTTTCGCCGATTAAACCTTTAGCCATGGATCCTATCCTTAGGATTTAATATCTACGGAAACTCCAGCAGGGAGTTGAAGCTTCATCAGGGCTTCTACCGTATCTTCATTCGTATTTAAAATATCGATGAGTCTCTTGTGAGTTCTCATTTCAAATTGTTCTCTAGCTTTTTTATTCACGTGCGGAGAACGTAATACCGTGTAGATTTCTTTTTTCGTTGGAAGTGGGATAGGACCGGAGACAGTAGCTCCAGTCCTTTTCGCAGTTGCAACGATTTCAAAGGTTGATTGGTCAATCAACCGATGATCGAAAGCTTTTAACTTAACGCGAATTCTTTGTCCAGCCATTGCGATTACTCAACGATCTCCGCAACAACACCAGAACCAATCGTTCTTCCACCCTCACGGATAGCGAACTTCAAACCTTGGTCCATAGCAATTGGGTGGATAAGTTCGATTGACATCGTAACGTTATCACCTGGCATAACCATCTCCATTCCACCAGGAAGGTTACAAACACCAGTGATGTCTGTAGTTCTGAAGTAGAATTGTGGGCGATAGTTATTAAAGAATGGAGTGTGACGTCCACCTTCGTCTTTTGTAAGGACGTAAACTTCCGCTTTAAATTTTCTGTGTGGAGTAATTGTACCCGGTTTCGCAAGAACTTGACCTCTTTCGATGTCTTCTTTTTTCGTTCCGCGAAGAAGAGCACCAATGTTGTCCCCTGCTTCTGCTTGATCGAGAAGTTTGCGGAACATCTCAATACCAGTAACAACTGATTTAGATGTATCACGAATACCAACGATCTCGATCTCATCGTTGATCTTAAGAACTCCTTGCTCAACACGACCTGTTGCAACAGTTCCACGACCAGTGATAGAGAATACGTCCTCTACTGGCATTAGGAAAGGTTTATCAACAACACGTGTAGGGTTTGGAACGTAAGTATCAACAGCTTCCATCAATTTCAAAATGGATTTCATACCTAGGTCAGAATCTTCACCTTCTAGAGCTTTTAATGCAGATCCGGAAATGAAAGGTGTTTTATCACCAGGGAAGTTGTATTTGTTAAGAAGGTCTTTGATTTCCTCTTTAACCATCTCAATCATGTCTTCTCTTTCGTCAGCAGCGAGCATGTCTGCTTTGTTCAGATAAACAACGATGTAAGGAACACCAACTTGGCGAGCAAGAAGGATGTGTTCTTTGGTTTGAGGCATAGCACCGTCAGTTGCAGAAACTACGAGAATCGCAGCATCCATCTGAGCAGCACCAGTAATCATGTTTTTAACATAGTCCGCGTGACCTGGACAATCTACGTGTGCATAGTGACGGTTAGGAGTTTCATATTCCTGGTGAGACGTTGCAATAGTAATCCCACGAGCCTTTTCTTCTGGCGCGTTGTCGATTTGGTCGTAAGCAATCGCTTTGTTTTTTCCACCAACTAACTTCGCAAGCGTTGTTGTGATTGCTGCTGTTAGCGTAGTTTTACCGTGGTCAACGTGACCAATTGTTCCGATGTTTAAGTGTGGTTTTGAACGGTCAAATTTTTCTTTAGCCATTGTTAGAATCTACTCCTCAATCGTGGTGCAAGACCCGATATTCGGTTCTTTACTCCTTTAGAACTGCATAAAATTCAGAGGTAAAAGCAGTCCTTTCCCAAGAAATGCCAATCCCTTTGGTCATGTTTCTAAGAGCCCCTGAAAAGCCAAGCAGGTTTTCTGCCGATGCATTGGCTTTTAAGTGACTCTTCCCTGCCACAGCCTCATAGGTGGATACCACCTTTGCGTTCCTGCGACTTAGATCAGAAAGAACTACACCCAAATGGTTTGCGTCTACCATCACTTCGATCTCAGTGAGGGGACCAACCAAATATGTGTTTGACGGAAAACTTTCCTTCACTCCTGCAAGTATTGCTACTTTGAGTAAAGTGAGAGTGGTTTGTAAATCCCCCGGAGGCATCTCATACGAGAGCACTCTTAGTCTCAGGCCACAAACTTCCTCACCGTAAAACCCGTGTAAGCAGGCTTCCATAAAGGACGTTTCTATCGAATGTTTTACTTCTTCCGGAAGACTTACCTCGAAGGCAATTTGCTTCGAAAAATCGGCAGTATCTTCCAGGACTGCGATGAGCGCGCCGCTTGACTTTTGGTCTTCAAAGGCACGATGCTCTAGGGCAACCTTATGAGACATTTTTTTAAAAAGCTCTAATTTGGCAATGTTTATCGAACTAAATGAGAGTTTTTTTTCTGTTTTCTCGGAAATCCTTCGGATTCCAATATCTAAATGGAGTTCCCCTCGGCCAAATAGAACGATTTGTCCAGTTTCTTCTTTCAGTTCCAGCTGGTAACCGGGATCTTCCCAAATTAACTCCTTTAAGCGACATAACCAAAAATCCTTCTCCGCAGTCATCTCTGGTTCTAACACCACAGAAAACGGACTCAGTTCCGAAATTGTGTGTTTGGAACTGTTTGCGTTGGACACACTCGCTAGGTATACAACTGGATTCCCTGGTTCCATTTGGAAATGTTCATTTTCCCGAACGAGTGCAAGTTTTCCTTTGGTAAGGGAACCTACTCCTTCCAAAGTTTCTGCTGATAAAAAAGAAAGGGAGAGGTTAGTATCGTAACCAATCGGGATGGTTTTCTCCCTTTTGGTTTGGTCTTGTGTTTCCTTTGCGAAAAGAAGGACTTCCATCACCTTCTCGGTTGGTAATGAAATCGTTGGGCAAATGACCGCATAACGACCGATTTGTGGATCTGTCCTTCTTGACAGAACAAGGAGTGGAGAATGAGAAATTGGTTCAATCTCCTTTGGATTTGTCCACAAAACAAGATCTAGAAGTTCACGAACCCCTTCACCGGTTTTGGCAGAACCACCATACACTGGGAAAAGTTTCCCTTCCCCTGTCCCCTTTTGTAAGGAAAATTTTGGTAGTTCCGATGTTTCGCTTTCTTCTTTCCAGAATGTTAACAGTAATTCTTCATCACATGCGAGTAATTCTTCCTTCGTGGTTTTGGTAAAAACTCTTTCGTTTTGCAAGTAGTATTCCCAACCATGGTCTCCTTTTTGGAATAAGGATACGGGAGGTATTTGTAATATCTCTTCCAACGAAACGAGTGTATCAAGGTAGTCTTCTGCAAACCGGTCCAATTTGTTGATGAAAAAAACGATGGGGATCTTTGCCTTTCGTAACTCTTCAATCACTAACCTTGCTTGGGATTGTACAACTGTACCTGCTTCCAAAATGACAATCGCAGATTCCATTGCGGGAAGAAGGTCCGTCACTTGGTTTCGAAAATCGATATGACCAGGAGTGTCGATGAGTTGGATTTCAAATGTTCCAAAACTTGTTGTCCAAGGGACAACATGGAAAGTGGTACGGATAGAGATCCCTCTTTCAATTTCTTCTTGGAGTTGGTCTGATTCGGTATTCCCATCTTCAATGGTTCCAACAGCGGAAATTTTACCAGCTTCGAATAAGATTCGTTCGGTGAGGGTAGTTTTCCCAGAATCGATATGAGCAAAAATGCCAACTGTGCGGTAGATCATGGTTTATGGGATGAATGTAGAAATAAAAAAGCCAGGTATAAAACCTGGCTTATCAATGTTTGGAATCGAATAAAAGGGATTACCAGCGGTAATGAGAAAATGCCTTGTTGGCATCTGCCATCTTTCTGATGTCTTCTTTTTTCTTGATCGCAGATCCTGTGCCTTTTTGGGCTTCCATGAATTCTGCAGCCAATTTGTTTTTCATAGATTTTTCGTTTCTGCCACGGCTATATTTGATCAGCCATCTGATTCCAAGTGCGAGACGTCTTTCTGGACGAACTTCAATTGGTACTTGGTAAGTGACACCACCCACTCGGCGGGATTTTACTTCCACTTGTGGTTTTGCATTTTCCAAAGCTTCTTGGAAAACAGCAAAAGGATCTTGTCCTGTTTTTTTCGCAATAACTTCTAATGCATCGTAGAACACAGCTTCAGCGACACTTTTTTTACCATCTACCATTAGGCAGTTGATAAACTTCGAAATCACTTTGTCGTTGTATTTTGGATCGCCTTCGATGTGGCGCGGTTCAACTTTTCCTCTTCTTCTAGACATATACCTTTCTCCGATTACGCTTTAGGACGCTTCGCGCCGTATTTAGAACGTCCTTTGCGACGTTTGTCCACACCGAGTGTATCCAGTGTTCCACGAATGATATGATAACGAACCCCTGGTAAATCTTTTACCCTTCCCCCACGAATGAGAACCACGTTGTGTTCTTGGAGGTTATGGCCTTCGCCTGGGATATATGCTGTGACTTCAATTCCTGTTGTCAAACGAACCCTTGCTACTTTACGAAGAGCCGAGTTAGGTTTTTTAGGAGTGAAAGTCATCACTCTTGTGCAAACTCCACGTCTTTGTGGGCATGCCTTTAGAGCGGGAGATTTAGTTCTTTTCTTTTGGTCTTCTCTTCCAATGCGGATGAGCTGGTTAATTGTAGGCATTCGATTCCTTCTTCTACTTCTCTATTTAAAAAAATAATGACGTTTTCGTCCAAAATTCCAGACAGGGACATTTTGTAAACGAAAACATGATTTTTGTCCCTAGAAACCATCCAAATTGGATGATTTCTAGAAGATTTCTTTAGTGACTAATCGTCATCGTCCTCATCATCTGAGTCGTCAGCTTCTTCTTCTAATTCATCCTCGTCTTCATCTTCCTCCGCCACAAGTCTTGAAAGAGTGGCAGTCGAAACTGGAGCTGATTCTGAAATTTCAGATACTTCTTCTTCCTCATCTTCTGATTCCAAGTCCCAATCCAAATCCCCAGGCATTTCTTTGAAAACTTCAATGTCACGGTATTTTTTCATACCCGTTCCCGCAGGGATCATGTGACCAATGATGACGTTTTCTTTCAGACCCATTAGGTTATCTGTTTTCCCTTTGATAGCCGCATCGGTCAGAACCTTAGTGGTTTCTTGGAAGGATGCTGCTGAGAAATAAGACTCAGTGTTAAGAGATGCTTTGGTAAGACCAAGAAGCACTGGTGTTCCTTGTGCAGGAGATCCACCCTCTTGTTCCACTCGGTCGTTTTCTTCGTCAAAGAGGAATTTATCCACTTGTTGTTGGTTTACGAACGATGTGTCCCCACTATCAGTGATGATCACCTTACGAAGCATGGAACGAACCACAACTTCAATGTGTTTATCATTGATATGAACCCCTTGTAAACGATATACCTCTTGCACTTCGGACACTAAGTATTCATGAAGGGCACTTGGTCCTTTGATCGCAAGGATATCATGTGGATCAAAGTTTCCTTCATCCAACTGGTCTCCTCGTTTCACAAAGTCACCTTGGCGCACACGAATTTGTTTTCCAACTGGGATGGCAACTTTTACTTTTTCTTGTTCTGCCGTTTCTGGAATGATGTAGAGAATTCGTTTTTCTTTTACGATTTCTCCTTTGTCTTCAATCTTTCCGTCAATTTCAGCAAGTGTGCAGGCGTCTTTTGGACGACGTGCTTCGAAAAGTTCATCTACCCTTGGAAGACCACCCGTGATATCACGAGTTTTTTCAGCAACCGATGGGATTTTGAAAATGATATCCCCTTCTCTAACTTTGTCCCCATTTTGGAATTGGAGAAGTGCGTCTACTGGAACTGAATAACTATCAGATCCAACGATCACTTTTGGAACGAGACGGTCTTTTTTCTGTTCTACTACTTTTAAAATGATATTGGATGTTTTAGGGTCTACGTCACGACGAACGTTTTTACCAATTTCCAAATCTTCCCATTGAATCGTTCCTGCCGTTTCCGAAACAGCCACTTCGTTAAAAGGGTCAAACTCAGCAAGGGCTTTGTTTTCCTCAACGATTTGACCTTCTTCTACTTTTAAGATGGTTCCGATTTTGACTGGAATGACAATGTCATCCCCTAGAATACGAAGTGTAGTTCCGACGAGGGAAACAACACCTGCTTGGTCAGAAGTGATTCGTTGTTCTGTGGATTCACCCACTTGCGTTGCGAACACTTCCCCTTTTTCTAGACGTTGTCCATCTACGATTCGAACACTGGATAAAGACTCCGTGTTGAACTCTTGGATGAGTCGGTTTACGATGATGGTTCCGCGACGAGCAAAAACTTTTGCAGAGTTTGCGTTCGTCACAAGACGACCGTTAATTGATTTTACGATCGAACGATAAGGAACTTTATGTTCTCTTTCGGAAATGGTAGCGGAAGCCGCACCACCCACGTGGAAGGTTCTCATGGTCAACTGTGTTCCAGGTTGGCCGATGGACTGAGCTGCAATGGTTCCAACTGCTTCCCCAATCTCAGCAGGCACCAGGCGAGCCATGTCCATACCGTAACATTTTGTACAAATTCCATGACGGGAACGGCAAGTGAGTGGCGATCTTACTTTGATTTTATCGTAACCAAGGTTTTCAATCTGTTGGCCAAGAGCTCTTGTGATGAGTGTATCTTTTGGAAATACCACTTTTTCTGTCACAGGGTCTACAAGGTCTTCAGCTGTGTAACGGCCGAACACTCTGTCCGCAAGAGAAACAATTACGTTTTCCCCTTCTTTTACGATTCCGAGAGTGATATTTGCTTTTGTTCCGCAATCATCTTCTGAAACGATCACGTCTTGGGAAATATCCACAAGACGACGAGTGAGGTAACCCGCATCGGCTGTTTTTAAGGCAGTATCCGCAAGACCTTTTCTTGCACCATGTGTGGAGATAAAAAATTCTAATACACCAAGACCTTCACGGAAGTTCGAACGAATCGCAAGTTCGATGATTTCACCGGACGGTTTCGCCATAAGGCCCCGCATCCCAGCAAGCTGACGGATCTGTTGTTTTGACCCACGAGCACCAGAAGCTGCCATGACGTAAACCGGGTTGAATCCCGCTTGGTCTTTTTCGAGTTCCTTGAACATCCCTTCGGTAATGCGGTCATTGGTTTTGGTCCAAATTTCGATTACTTTTTTACGACGTTCTTCGTTTGTAATGATACCTTTACGGTACTCCATATCCGCTTTTTCAACTTCTTTGTTGGCATCATTTACGAGTCCTTCTTTTTGAGGAGAAACTCGGATGTCATCAATGGAAATTGTAGGAGCAAATACAGTCGCGTAACGGTAACCAAGTCGTTTGATTTCATCTAACATCACAACTGTGATCCCTGGTCCAAACTTCTCGTATACGTCTGCAATGATTTTGTTTGTTTCTTTATCACCGAGGGTTCTGTTGATATAAACATACCCTTTTGGCATCACTTGGTTGAAGATAAGTCTTCCAGGTGTAGTTTCGATGATTTTCCCTTCGTGAAGAACGGAAATTTTGGAGCGAATCTCAACGGTTTTTGTTTCAATCGCATACATCACTTCTTCGAGACCTGTGAAGAATTTACCCTCTCCTTTTCCGTCTTTGACTTCAGAAGTGAGGTAATAAATTCCAAGAACGATATCTTGTGTTGGTCCGCAAATCGGTTGTCCGTTTGCAGGGTTTAAGATGTTATGCGGAGATAACATAAGCATCCAAGTTTCAAGCTGTGCTTTTGGAGCAAGAGGTACGTGGATAGCCATTTGGTCCCCGTCGAAGTCGGCGTTAAACGCGTGACATACGAGTGGATGGAGTTTGATTGCTTTTCCTTCTACAAGGACTGGTAAAAATGCTTGGATTCCAAGTCTGTGAAGAGTCGGAGCACGGTTAAGGAGCACTGGGTGTTCTTTAACAACTGTTTCCAATACATCAAAAACTTCTTTGTCTTCGGCTTCTATTTTTTTCTTCGCAGATTTGATGTTTGGTGCAAGTTCCAAATCCACAAGGCGTTTCATGATGAATGGTTTGAAAAGTTCCAAAGCCATTTTTTTAGGAAGACCCATTTGGTGGTATTTGAGTTCGGGACCCACAACGATCACCGAACGACCAGAATAATCTACCCGTTTCCCGAGTAGGTTTTGGCGGAACCGACCTTGTTTTCCTTTGAGCATATCGGAGATCGATTTAAGCGGACGATTTCCTTTTCCTTTCACAGTACGTTTACGACGGCTGTTATCAAAAAGAGCATCTACTGCTTCTTGTAACATACGTTTTTCGTTTCGAACAATGATCTCTGGAGCTTTGAGTGCAAGAAGTCGTTTGAGTCGGTTGTTTCTATTGATCACACGGCGATACAAATCGTTAAGGTCGGAAGTCGCAAAACGTCCCCCCTCGAGTTGCACCATCGGGCGAAGTTCTGGTGGGATGACCGGAACTACATCAAGCACCATCCACTCAGGACGGTTTCCAGAATCACGGAATGCTTCTAAAACTTCGAGGCGTTTAAAAATACGTTTGTCAGAGATTTTGTTTTTGTCTTGGATCTTTTGGCGGATCACACGAGCTTCTGCGTCCACATCAATGCGTGCGAGAAGTTCTTTGATGGCGTCCCCACCGATCCCTGCGATAAACTTATCACCGTACTCATCTAAATAATTGTGGTATTCATCTTCATCGATGAGTTCCCCTCTGTTCCTTCCGGAATCAGCTGGGTCAATGATCACATACTTTTCAAAGTAAAGAACACTTTTGAGTTGGTTGATCGTCATATCGAGAAGGAGTCCCATACGAGATGGAACCGATCGGTAGTACCAAATGTGCGAAACTGGGGCTGCAAGTTCTATATGCCCCATCCTTTCACGACGTACTTTGGAGTGAGTTACCTCAACACCACATTTATCGCAAACCACACCCTTATAACGGATGGATTTGAATTTACCGCAGTAACATTCCCAATCCTTTGTGGTTCCAAAGATTTTTTCGCAGAAAAGACCATCTCGTTCCGGTTTTAGGGTACGGTAGTTAATCGTTTCAGGTTTTTTGACTTCCCCAAACGACCACTCTTTGATCCGCTCGGGTGATGCCAAACGGATCGTAATCGATTCAAAACTATTGTAATTTCTCATACTTTTTCCCTTCCCTAAACGTTTTCAATGGTCTCGAATTTGATTTTCTTTTTGTTTTTCGAGAATTCATCTTCGTAATCAGAGATATCCACTTCCAATCCTTCGGAGTCCTTGATGATGATATCGAGTGCTAGACCTCGGAGTTCTTGCACAAGAACGTTGAAGGACTCTGGGATACCCGGTTTAATCGAGTGGATACCTTTAACAATCGCTTCGTAAATTCTTGCACGACCTAACATATCATCTGACTTAATGGTGAGTAACTCTTGTAAGGTGTGTGATGCACCATACGCTTCTAGAGCCCAAACTTCCATCTCCCCTAACCTTTGTCCCCCGAACTGCGCCTTACCACCTAGTGGTTGTTGCGTTACGAGTGAGTAAGGTCCGGTAGACCTTGCATGGATTTTGTCATCCACCAAGTGAGCCAGTTTTAACATGTAAATGTATCCGCAGAAAACTTGGTTGATGAATTTTTCACCTGTTCTTCCGTCGAATAACTGAAATTTGCTGTTTCCTGGTAAACCTGCTTTTTGGCAGAATTCGTGAACATCACCTTCACTCGCTCCATCAAAAACAGGTGTTTCAAAATTGATCCCTAGTTTTTTCGCAGCGAAACCAAGTTGTGTTTCAAAAATCTGACCGAGGTTCATACGGGAAGGAACACCGAGAGGGTTCAGAACGATATCAACGGGAGTTCCGTCTTCCATGTATGGCATATCTTCTTGTGCCATCACACGTGCAACTACCCCTTTGTTTCCGTGTCGACCCGCCATCTTATCACCCACAAGGAGTTTACGTTTACGAGCCACATACACTTTCACCATTTCTTCCACGCCAGCAGCGAGTTCATCGCCAGTTTCACGGGAATAACGTTTGATATCGATCACAGTTCCTTCAAAACCGTTTGGCATACGAAGAGAGGAATCTCTTACTTCTTTTGCCTTTTCTCCAAAGATAGAGTGTAATAATTTATATTCTGGAGTGAGGTCAGTTTCCCCTTTAGGAGTCACCATACCAACAAGGATGTCACCTGGTTTTACTTCAGCACCCACACGAATCACACCTGATTCATCCAAATCACGGAAGGCTTTGTCCGAAAGGTTTGGAATGTCACGAGTGATTTGTTCTTGTCCGAGTTTGGTTTCCCGAGCTTGGATTTCGAATTCTTCAATGTGAATGGAAGAGAAAACATCGTCTTTGATGATACGTTCAGAGATAAGAATCGCATCCTCAAAGTTATAACCTTCCCAAGGCATAAATGCCACAAGGACGTTACGTCCAAGTGCCAAATAACCAGCGTCAGTGGAAGGACCATTCGCAAGGACAGTTCCTTTTTGGAGGATTTGTCCGAACTCACCGTATTTTTCCCCTTTGATGATCTGGCCGGCAACTGGAGCTCCAATTCCGATATCTTGTCCTTCTTTGACAACAGCATGGAATTGTACGTCTTCCGATAATACCAATTCGTGAGTTTCCTTTTCACCATTCGGAGTTGTCACTTCGATCCGTTCTTTGGAAACCTTACTCACCTTACCACCAGTTGTGGTATGGAGCATGGACACGTTTGGTTTTTGATTAAAACATGTACCTTGGTTTGTTTTTTTGAATTTAATGAGCGGGTAGTGCACAATCTCTTTGGATTGGTCTTCTTTCACCCAGACTCCTGTTGCATCCACTTTGGATACCACACCGTCTTTTTTCGCTACGATACAAACACCAGCGTCATAAGCTGCACGAGCTTCCATACCAGTTCCCACAAAAGGAGCTTCTTCTGTGAGAAGTGGAACTGCTTGGCGTTGCATGTTCGAACCCATGAGAGCGCGGTTCGCATCATCATGTTCGAGGAATGGAATGAGAGCTGTGGATACAGACACAACTTGTAAAGGAGCAAGGTCCATGTACTGGATCTCAGATGGGCTACGGAACGGGAAGTCCCCTCTGTGGCGAGTGGAAATGAGTTTGGAAGTAAATTCTCCCTTCTCATCCACAGTCGAATTTGACTGCGCCATATAGTGGTATTCTTCTTTATCAGCAGTGAGATACTCTACTTGTTTTTGGACTTTTCCATTTTTGACAAGGCGGTATGGAGTTTCAATGAATCCATAATCGTTAACCCTTGCAAAACTAGACATGGATAGAATGAGACCAATGTTTGGACCTTCCGGTGTTTCAATTGGGCACATACGACCATAGTGAGAATAATGAACGTCACGAACTTCGAAACCTGCTCTGTCACGAGAAAGACCACCAGGTCCAAGAGCGTTTAACCTACGTTTGTGGGTTAGTTCCGCTAGTGGGTTTGTTTGGTCCATAAACTGAGAAAGTTGAGAAGATCCAAAAAACTCATTGATCACAGCCGTGATTGGTTTGATGGAAATGAGAAGTTGCGGAGTTTGTTGTTCAGGCTCTTGAACGGTCATTCTTTCTTTGATGACACGTTCTACCCGAGAGAATCCTAGTTTCAATTGGTTTGCAATGAGCTCACCCACAGAACGAATCCTTCTATTTCCTAAGTGGTCAATATCATCTGGGTAGTAGTTTTCTGCCTCAGACATTAGCATCACAAGGTAACGAACCGTTTCAATGATGTCTTGTTTTCTTAAAACTCTGTCATCAGCTTTTGAGAATTCTTTAGGATTGTTGAATTCAAATTTGCTATTGATTTTGTAACGACCTACGACACCCAAATCAAACGTTTTGTGTGAGAAAAAGAGCCTTTTGAGTTCTGCTTCTGCGTTCTCAATTGTAGAAGGTTCACCCGGACGCATGATGGTGTGAAATTTTTTCACAGCATCTTCGTAGTCGTTGACTCCGTCTTTTTCCAGGCAGTTGATGAGAACTGGATTGTCTTTTCCTTTTGGAAATTCAATGACATCCACATCTTTTACCTTCATTTCACGAAGGATGGAGATATTATCCTCATTGATTTTGGAACCAGCATCGAGCATGACCTCGCCTGTTTCCATGTTGATGATATCAGCGATGGTTCGGCGACCAATCAGACGTTTGAGGTCTTTTGGATTGGCACCAGCTATCTTCATTTTACTGGAACCGTAAAACAAACGTAATACTTCTTCGTTTGTTCCCATTCCCATAGCCTTTACAAGTAAGGTAGCCGGAAATTTTTTCTTACGGTCGATTTTGGCAACAAGGATACCTTTGTTGTCCATCTCAAATTCCAACCAAGAACCCCGGTAAGGAATCACACGAGCCGAGAATGTATCTCGCACTTGGTCATAAGAAAAGAAAATACCAGGAGATCTGTGGAGCTGACTAACCACTACCCTTTCTGCACCGTTGATGATGAAAGTACCGTGGTCTGTCATCACAGGTAAGTCACCCATATAGACAACTTGTTCGCGGATTTCACCTGTGTCCTTGATGATGAGTCGAATGACTGCTTTCAGTGGAACCGCATAAGAAGAATCTGTGTCCTTACATTCTTGAGGATCACGTTTCGGTTCCCCTAACACATAATGGCCATATTCCATGACCATATCGTTGTTTGGTGATTCGATTGGAAAAGATTCACGAAAAACTGCTTCCAACCCTTGGTTTAAACGTTTGGTCGGATCTTTCACTTCCGACTGGAGAAACCAATCAAAGGATTTTTTCTGTACGTAGATAAGATTAGGAAGTAAATTGAGGTCGGTAATTTTACCGAAATTTACCCGGTTTCTAATTTGCATTCGGGTATGCATGGAATACTCTCCCTAGAGACGTCAAAATAATAGATGGTATGATAAACGAAAAAATAGAGGTGGGGACGCCTACGGCCTCCCTGCCTCTAAGTTTTTGAAGACTGGGTTTAAAAATTGGCAACCGATTAACCGGCAGCAGCAACTTCTACTTGAGCCCCAACACCTTCGAGTTTTTTCTTAATATCAGCAGCTTCATCTTTAGAAACCCCTTCTTTCACTGATTTTCCACCAGCTTCCACAAGAGTTTTCGCATCTGCTAATCCAAGACCAGTGATTTCGCGAACGAGTTTAATAACGTCGATCTTTTTGTCACCGTGTGCTTTCAAGATAACATTGAAAGTTGCTGGTTCTTCAGCAGCAGCAGCGCCACCACCTGCACCCGCAACAGCCGCTACCGCAACCGGTGCAGCAGCAGAAATCCCGAATTTCTCCTCCATCTTTTTCACTAGGTCAGCAGCCTGAACTAATGTAAGACTTCCAATTTGTTCTAATAGCGCGTCAACAGACATCTATATTCTCCTTATCCTACTAATCACTATGATTACTAATTGCCGTTTTTCTCGGCTACAGCATTGATGGCGCGAGCCAATGATGCCATGATTTGATTGATTCCAGAAGCAATTTGCGTTGCAGGAGCATTGATCCCACGAGCAACTTGCGCAAGAAGTTCTTGTTTGGACGGAAGTCCAGCAATCGCCTCTACTCCAGACTTACCCAAAACCTCACCGTCCATATAGCCGGTTTTGATTTCGAGTTCCTTCTTATCTTTTGCAAAGTCCTTACAAACTTTCGCTACTGCTGGAAGTGCATCCAGAGAGAAAATCGCTGCAAGTGGCCCTTTGTAAACATCCCCAAAATCAATGGAGTTGTTTTTATGTTCAGAAGACTCTTTTAATGCACGGAGAAAAAGGTTGTTTTTGATCACCTTCATCTCTGATCCTTCTTTGCGAAGTTTCGCACGAAGGTTAGACATATCTTCAACAGTTAAACCGCTGTAAGATGCTAAAATAAAGTTAGGTCGTTTTTCCAAACGACTCTTAAGTTCTGATACTGCTTCAATTTTAGATGGATTTGCCATTGTTCTTACTCGTTATATGTTAGCGTTTACTAGTTCTTTTACATCGACTTTCACGCCGATTCCCATAGTCGCTGCTACAGAGAAAGACTTAAGATAATCTCCCTTCGCGTCGGAAGGTTTGTCTTTCATAAGTGCTGCAACAACAGCATTGATGTTATCAGAAAGTTTATCATCTGAGAAGGAACATTTTCCTACTCCTAAGTGAACCACTCCCCCTTTATCAGGACGGTATTCAATACGACCCGCTTTGAGTTCTTTCACTGCTTTTGTTACATCAGTAGTGACAGTTCCTGCCTTTGGTTTTGGCATAAGGCCTTTACGACCAAGAACTGGACCAAGTTTACCAACTTCCTTCATCATATCAGGAGTTGCCACACAAGCGTCAAAATCAGTCCATCCACCAGAAACTTTTTCAATCAGGTCCATATCGCCAACAAAATCAGCACCAGCTTCTCTTGCTTCGTTTTGTTTGTCTCCTTTGCAGAAAACCAAAACCTTAATTGTTTTTCCAGTTCCGTGAGGAAGAGAAATTGTCCCTCTTACGTTTTGAAGAGATTTATAATTGATTTTAGTAGAGATCTCTAAAGTCCCGTCGAACTTTGAGTAACTGGTCGCTTTCGCTAAACCGACTGCCTCACCAAGGGTATAAGCCTTTGTGCGATCGACTTTCTCTTTGAGTTGGATGTATTTTTTGCCGCGTTTCATGACTTCGGTTCCCGTTTCCTAATGATTACTCGACGTTAACACCCATGGAACGGCAAGTTCCAGCAATGATTTTCACTGCTGCATCTAAGTCGTTCGCATTGAGGTCTTCCATCTTCGTTTTTGCAATTTCTTCTAGTTGTGCGCGTTTGATCGTTCCTACTTTCACAGTGTGAGGAGTAGCAGATCCACCTGGAATCCCAAGTGCCTTCATGACAAGAAGAGCAGCTGGAGGTGATTTAGTGACGAATGTAAAACTTCTGTCGGAATAAACAGTAATCACCACCGGGAGTTTGAGCCCCATTTGGTTTTTTGATCTCTCATTGAACTGTTTACAAAATTCCATGATATTGAGTCCGGCCTGACCAAGTGCAGGTCCTACCGGAGGAGCTGGGTTTGCTTTCCCTGCTTCTACTTGGAGTTTAATTTGTTTTACTACTTTCTTTGCAGCCATCTCGTTTCAAGTTCCTTACTAAAAGTCAATCTATCAGTTCTATTGTTCCGATTTTACTTGGAGGTAATCCAACTCCACAGGAGTGGATCTTCCAAAAATTTCGACTCGGACACGAAGCCTTCCTTTGTCAGGGAAAATTTCATCTACAAGCCCAGTGAAATTGGCAAACGGACCATCTATAATTTTCAATGTTTCGCCCACTTTGAAGAGGAAACGTGGTCGTGATACTTCTTCCGATTCCACACTTCCCACATCACTGAAGAGATTCTTGATCTCATCGAGTGAAAGTGGTTCCGGACCTTTTCCTTTTCCGCCTACAAACGTAGACACAGAAGGTAAGTTCTGGATTTTAAACCGAAGGTCATCCGTCATATTCATCTCAACGAGAACATAACCCGGCATGAGTTTTTTCTTCGTGACCTTCTTTTTGCCGTTTTTCATTTCGGCAACTTCCATTGAAGGAATTTTCACCGAAAAGATCTGGTCTTCCAGCTTTTGTTGTTGGACCATCTTTTCAATGTTAGTTTTCACCTTATTCTCATGACCAGAATAAGTCTGAAGCACATACCATTTTTTATCTAAAGAATCGCCCACTTCCCTACCTATGTTCCTAATGCCCAGAACCACTTTAACAGTTTCAAGAAAACAAAATCCGAAGCTGATAAAAATAAGGAAAAGATAAATACTGTAACTAGGACTACAACGGTAGAACTCACCACTTCTTGGCGCGTAGGCCAATGTACTTTTTCAAGTTCTGCTTTACATTCCTGAATGAAACTCGTAGCTTTCATTGATCCTTGTCCTGTTTCTCTAATTCTATATTCCGTAGTTGGCAGGGCTGGAGAGAATCGAACTCCCACCAAGGACTTTGGAGATCCTAGTTCTACCATTAAACTACAGCCCTAAACAAGCCCTCTACCAGGCTTGAACTGGCGACCCCTTCCTTACCATGGAAGTGCTCTACCACTGAGCTAAGAGGGCAAACGTTTCCCACCCAAGCGCGGGTTTCCAAGCGAGGCTAGGTTTTTTACACTATTTTAAATGAGGCTCATTGGTCAATGGAAAATGAGTTTATTTCCTGGAAATGGTAAAAAAACAGGAAATTTGGTGATTTTCCAGTCTGATTTTAGTTGTGGATTTCCCGGTTCGATAATAGAACCATGTGGGAGAAACTCACACAGTATAAGGAATGATTCGTGGCGAAACCCTTTGTAGAATTAGAAGCACAAATCCCCGATTTAGTAAAGGCAAAATCGAAAATCGTCGTCCGCTCGTCTCGGATGAATCGCCAGTTGGAACAGTATGTGCTTGGGCTCATCACTCATATCCTAAACGAAGTGGGACAATCTCAATTTGTGGAAATGTTGTACACCATTTCCAAAGAACTCACCATCAACGGAATCAAAGCCAACCAAAAACGAGTCTTTTTTGAAGATGAAGGACTCGACATTACAGATGAAGCAGATTATTTCCAAGGGATCAAAGAGTATTCCAAAAAGTTCTCAGAGAAAATGGCAGATGAATATGGGAAACGATGCCTGGCCCGCGGTGTATATGTGCAAATCAAATTCCACTATTGTTTGGACGGACTCCTTGTGGAAGTGACAAACAACACTCCCGTCATCAAAACGGAAGAAGTTCGGATGAGAGAAAAAATGAAAAAGTCCATGGGTTATAATGACATCGCTGAATTTTACATGGACAATATGGACAATACAGAAGGTGCTGGACTTGGAATTGCCCTCATCATGATCCTTCTCAAAAACGAAGGTGTTGACCCTAACCTATTTCGTATCATCACTCACGAAGACAGAACAGTAGCCAGAGTGGAAATTCCATTTAACGACAATTATGTGTCGTTTCGCAGTGCCGAACTAGCAGAAATATAATTCGTTTTTGACTAAATTATTTCTACTGTAATTGTATCGACCTAGTGTCTGCCCTTTTCGAAACTGGTGGACATGGAATTAAAAGGTGCAAACATTCTCGTCACCGGATCTGCCGGTGGACTCGGAAAGGCAATGGCATACCGTCTCGGTAAGTCGGGTGCCAATATCATTCTCTCGGACATCCAAAAAGACAAATTGGACGAAACCGTTTCTCTCTTTCAAAAAGAAGGAATCAAAACAACTGGAATCGTTGCCAATGTTGCTAAAGAAGAAGATAGTATCCGACTCATTGAAGAAGCTGCGGCATTTCAAGGAAGCCTTGATGTAGCAATTTTGAATGCAGGAATCTTAAGAGACGGACTTCTCATTCGCGTGGACAAAGAAACCGGAAAAGTCAAAGGCAAAATGGGTCTCGACCAATGGCAATCTGTCATCGATGTCAACTTAACTGGAGTTTTCTTAACTGGTAGAGAAGCAGCAGCCAAAATGGTAGAACAAAAAAAAGGGGTCATCATCCCTATTGCCTCCATTGCCATGCATGGGAATTCTGGACAAACCAATTACAGTGCAGCAAAAGCTGGTGTTGCAGCCATGACTGTCACTTGGTCGAAAGAACTCGCGAAGTTCGGAATCAGAGTGGCAGGTATTGCCCCTGGATTTATCGGAACAGAAATGGTTCTAAAAGATATGAACCCAGAAGCCTTGGCAAAATGGAAGTCCATCATCCCCGTGGGAAGACTTGGAGAACCAGATGAAATAGCGTCTACAGCTGAGTTTATCATTATGAACGATCTTGTTACAGGTGTGGTTTTGGAAATCTCTGGTGGTGTCCGAATCTAACTTCGATTAATCCTTTTTTGCCTTCTTTTCGTACATAGGAGGCAAAAAAATTTGTGAATATATTTTGTCATTTTTTTAACAAACGATAAAAATTTCGTAGGTAAATTGGGTATGTTTTCGTCATAAGGATATAACGGAATCCTTACCGATGAAAATAAAAACAGAACTATCGAAACAACAATTGGAACAAGCGATTAAAGGAATTCAAGGGATAGCCCACCCGATTCGTTTGCTCATCCTTTATACTTTGGCAAAAGAAGAAAAAACAGTAGGTCAACTCGTGGAATTACTTGGCACGAGCCAATCGGCCGCCTCTCAACACTTAAGCAAAATGAAAAACAATGGAATCTTGGAATCCCGAAAGTCTTCGAACCAAGTGTTCTATCGTTTGAAAGATGCTAAGTTCAAAGATTTAATCCAAACCATTGTAAAAGTGTACAAAAAATAAGCATTACTTCGCTTCTAACGATAAGAGGCGAACGTATTCTTTTATGGAATCCTGGAGGTTTGTAAAACCGAAAGGATATCCTGCTTTCGTTAACTTTTCCATATCAGCGCAGGTGTAATATTGGTATTTGCCTTTTAAAGACTCTGGCATTTCCACATATTCAATGTTTATCGGCGCGTCCATGGCATTAAAAAGAGCAAAAGCTAAGTCATTCCAAGTTTCTGCCATTCCTCGCCCGACATTGTACAGTCCGTATTTTCGTTCACTGAGTAAATAGACGCTGATTTTACTCGCATCCTTTACATACAAAAAATCTCGTTTTTGTTCCCCATCTTTGTATTCTGGTTTGTAGGATTTAAAAAGTTTTAGTTTGCCTGTGTCTCGGATTTGTTCATACCCTTTGAGAACTAAACTACGCATATCCCCTTTGTGAGCTTCGCCATATCCAAACACATTGAAATATTTGAGTCCAATGAGTTTGTCTGCAATCTTCGTTTTTTTTGCATACAAATCAAATAGGTGTTTTGAATAACCATACATATTGAGGGGTTTTAAAGTTTCGATCGGGGCTTTGTCATCATATCCGAATTCACCTTCCCCATAGGTTGCCGCACTTGATGCGTATAAAAAAGGTATGTTTTTTGTAAGAGCAAACTCAGCTAGTTTTTTCGTATAATGGAAGTTATTCTGGATTAGATACGTTGCATCTTTTTCCGTTGTGGCAGAACATGCACCTAAGTGGTAAATTTCGGAAATCTCAGAAAGAAGAGGATGGCCGGCATCCAAAAATCTTTCAAACTGATCCTTTTCACAATACTCTGTAAAAAAATTCCTTTGGAGATTTTTCCATTTGTCTGTTGTTCCCAAATGGTCCACAACCAAAATGTCGGTGTTTCCATTATGGTTTAAGTCTTCTATGATTTGCGAACCTATGAGGCCCGCACCGCCAGTGACTAGAGTCAGTTTTTTTGCCATTTCTCTGATGATTCTTTTTTCCTAAGAGATTCCATCTATCAACTTTTCTCCCGGATTTGGGAAAAGAGTTTCAGAAAGTTTCCGTATTGTCTTTAGCCCAATGGCAAGGAATCGATCCATTTGCCAAATCGTTCTTCCACTTGTTTGACTGTTTCTGGTAAAGCAGTCAGAACTTCTGGGATCCAAGGTTTCATACGGCAATCAAATACAATGGGAACTTGGTAGGATATATGGTTCCGAATGGTTTCTGTCCTTGCATAGACATCTGCTGCAGGTTCCATCCTTGTAAACATAGTCCAAATAAAATCGGAATCCGATTTCACAGCATCTTCCGAGTCGTCCACAAGAAATACATACGAAAACTTACCTAAATCTTCAGAGAGTAGTGTTTCCGCCAAACGATCATTTGGTTTAAATTCAGAACCTTTGACAACAAGAACACCGGGTAAAAACACTTTTGGGTTTTGAAAACGTTTGTCTTTAAAACTTCCATTAAATTCTCTAGGAAGATTTATATTGATGATGGGTTTGTTTGGATCCGTAATTCCCATCCAAAGAAGTTTACTCCCCTTGTTCACTGTTCCACTGGTATAATCCAAAGTATCTTGGCTGATATTACTAAAGATAAAAAAATCAGTCCTTGGATCACTTCGTTCTGTGATGACTCGGAATGTATCTGAAAAGTTTTTAAGATTCACCTTCTCGTTTGTCACAAGTAAACATTTTGTGAGAGACAACTGCCCTTCTCCTAAAATGCGAAGTGCTCCCATAAAGGCTTCGCGGAAATAACGTTCTTTGACAATTGCCGCGGCAAGAGAATGAACACCTGATTCCTCATAGGCCCATACCCCAAGAACTTGAGGCATCACAAGGGGAAACATTGGTGATAATAAGTCTTGTAAGAATTCAGCAATATAATGGTCTTCTTGTGGAGGTCTTCCCACAACCGTTGCTGCCCAAATAGCATCTTTACGGTGGAGGATGTGAGAGAGCTCTAAGTAAGGGTAATCGTGTAACAACGAATAGTATCCATAATGGTCTCCAAACGGACCCTCCGGTCTTCGTAATTTAGGTGGTATGGATCCAATGAGAGCAAAATCAGCATCGGCAACAATTGGATATGGAGAAACCAATTTGTCTTTTTTCATCCGCAGTTTTTCTCCCATGAGAAAGGAAGCAAATACAAGTTCCGGAATTTCTTCGGGCAGTGGTGCCACAGCGGCAATGGTGAGAGCGGGTGGCCCACCGATGTAAACATGTGCAGGGAGGGATTTGTTTTCCTTTTCTGCTTCGTAATAATGAAACCCACCTCCTCTATGGATTTGGATGTGCATACCAACCGTCTTTTCACCAAACAGTTGCACACGATACATCCCCAAATTACCGTTTCCTGAACTGGGATGTTGGGTATAAACGAGAGGTAAGGTGACAAAGGGACCACCATCTTTTGGCCATGACACAAGTCCTGGAAGTTCTTCCACTCGAGGAACACTGCCATCTAAAATGGGTGCTCGCCTGACTTGTTTTAAACCTACCTGAAACGGCAAAAGTCCAAGGGAACGTTCTTTCCAAAGTTTGGAAAACCGTGGTGGAAAAATCTCTTTAGCAAGTTTGGCAAGCCTTGCTATCGTTTGCACAGGTTTTTCGCCAAAAGCCAAATGGATTCGTTTTTCAGAACCATAAAGATTGGTAGCCACAGGAAACTTGGTTCCCTTTACATTCGTAAAAAGCAGTGCTGGTCCTTTCCTCGCGACCACTCGCCTTTGGATTTCAGCTAATTCTAAATTAGGGTCAACCAACTCGGAAATGACCCGGAGCTCTCCCTCTTTTTGTAAAAGTTTTACAAAATCATTCGTAGATCGTAGTGATGCCATAAAAAGGAATAGACGGCTCCTTGTTTTCTTAGACGCTTAAAGGCATAAATTCTATGTCCCAAGAACCAAATACTTCACAACCTATCATTACCGATATCAAAAGAATCGCAGTCTGCGGTGGATCGCTAGGAAGAGAACGACGCTCCTATGTACGTGGTCAGGTAGTCGATGTAGGGATTACCGATTTAATGAAGGCAGATGGCCTTTGGGACCTTGTGACAGGGTTATTTAAGGGGGATGAAACCAAAATCACTCCCTTCCTTGATTTTTCCCTCGCTCCGGTTCGCAAACCAGTTTTAAAATTAGAAGTCAATGATACTACAGGCAAACTCATCTATACCTCTGGTAAAATCAAAGCAGATGAGGATGGTTTTTTCTCTTGTGAAATCCGTGACAAACTGCCAGTAGGATCACATGATTTCCAAGTCATTTTAGAGGGATTGGACAGTTTCCGCCAGTATTCCAAGGACTTAGCCCATTTAAATGCCACCGAAAATTCCATCTTAGGAAGGACAACCATCGTTGGAAAAGGGAAACTGCGGATCATCGCAGAAGACTACCAAGGAATAGTAGTCACTTCGGACATTGACCAAACCTATCTGGCAACGGACATTCACTCAGGAAAGGGAAAATTCTCTGCGTTATTCGAGACACCTAACCAAAAACAGGCGCTTCCAGGTATGCCCGAATTGTACAGGGAACTGAGGATTAATTTAGAGAATGCTCCCCTCGCCTTTATCTCAGCAAGCCCTCATTTTTTTCGAAGGACAATGCTTGCCACTATTGCAAAAGATAACATTCACATAGAATCCTTACACTTAAAGTACTTAGAAGGAACCATCAAAGGGGTATTTGATAAAGTCATCGATACAATTTTCAATCCTCTTACATTTTTCCAAAATGGATTCAAACCCGCTTGGTCACGAACTAAAAAATTCCTTGGCGCCTCATACCAAAGCCTATTCGACCAAATGTCTTATAAACTTTCTATTCTTCTGTATGACCGAATTTATTTACCCACAAATTCTAAGGAGATCCTTCTCGGGGATAATACAGAATCCGATTATATGATCTTCACACTCTACCAATTGATCTGTATGGGAAAATTAAGTGGAGACGAGTTAGAAGAATATTTATACCAATTGAATTTTTTAGGTAGAGATGCGATCACAAGAGACGCAGCAAAAAAAATCAGACTGTATGCGGAAGAAATCTTAAGGATCCACGGCCCTAAAAACCCAGTATCTCTAACTCTCATCAATCGCACAATCCATGGGCCAAGTGAATTGGATATGATCCAAAAAGTAAAAGATGCCCTACCAGAAGGTGTTTTCGAAACAGAATTTTCAAAGAGACCTCCTTTTTACGGAACAGAAGGTGCCATGGGAATGGCCATCCTTTTAGAGAATCATGGTTATTTAGATCCCAACCAAATTTTAAGTATCATCGCCGGTATGATTGGAAAAGTTTTGGAAGGAAAACTTGTAGATGAAACCTTTATTCTAAAACAACTCGATGAGTTAACACTTCCCCAAGAAGCGGAAGGAACAAGAGCCAAAATCAAAGAGAATTTAAAATCTGCGTTTTTGAACTAGACCAAAAACGCTAAAATAGAACAAAGTTATTGGCTCTGAAACCGACTGATGTAATGGTAAAAGAAAATTTGCCTATACTTTAGAAGCGAGTATCCATTGAGTAAGATCGGAATGGTCAGTAATACCAAAAGACTAATTTCTGAATAATTTGTTTTAGGAATGAAAGAAACGACTATCATCTGCTTTACAATTAAATAAGGCAAAAACGATAAGATGGAAAGTAAAATGGATACTAATCTTTTTTCTTTATCATTTCCTATGATATAGTAAAAACTATTTTTAGAAATGTCAAATCTAGGCTGGGTCCACTCGCGTATTTTTAAAAATGGTTTTTCGATCACTAGATAACTGAAAAGTGCAATCACAGCAGATAAAATTAAACTTATAAATGATGCTTTTAATAAATGGTTCAATCCATTAAAATCTCTACCCTTGGGATTTAAGATGGCCAACATAACCGCTGTATTGACCAACATGTGAACTAAATAGATTCCATAACTTAACTTGCCAATAAATACTAAAATTGGATTTGCCAAAAACCACGCGATACCAGAAAAAAATCCACCCACTGCTCCGTATACGATGACAAACGCAAAAAAAGAATAAAAACTAATCCGAAATACTGTGAAATATAACTTTGCATCCTCAAATTGAAGGGTACACACATAACAAAAAAGAACAAAGAGAATCGAAAATACCAAATAAAAACCTAATTTAGAATACGGTAAATGTTTCGATATTTTACCAGATCTCCAAAGTTCCATCAGTAATATACCATATACGAATGGTTCAAAATGAGTATGGATCGGATGGAAAAGAGTTTTGACATATCCATCAAACTCTAACATAGGAACATTTAGATGATAATAATAACGAATGAGAATGGGGACATTCAATAGAAGGATTAAAAAAACCAGTTTTTGAACGGTGTTTGATAAGAATTTTGTGTAGAACAAAAATACAAATGGCATCGCTAAATAAAATTGTTCTTCCATTGATAAAGACCATCCATGAACCATAATCCGCTTTGGAAAATAATTGGAGATATATGCAAAATCAGTCCACCAATAGGAAAGTTTTAATTTTAAATCGATTAAACTTTCCGATAGTCCATCGGAACCTGTCATCATTTGGCTTTTTTTCAAAACGCCAGCCATGATTAAAATGGTAATCGATAGAATCACATAGAAAGCAGGAAAGATACGAAGAGATCGTTTCAAAACAAAGTTTTTCCAACTAACTCCAAAACTAGACCTTTCTAATTCTCGAGAAAAGGATGTGGATACCAAAAAGGCACTAATCACAAAAAACAAACTCATTAAAAATTCAACATTTTGCGCATTAGGTAAATACTGAGCATACTGTACGGGGAAAAAATCGATAGAAAAAGCAAAACAATGGAATAAGATAACTAAGTAACAACTTAACGCACGGATTCCATACAATTCGTTAATTTCCTTGTTATTTTTCCTAAAAATTTCAATAAAATATTCTTTCATATTGTTCGTATCTGGGGAAACTTTGCCTTGGATTCAATAGAAATCAATCGATAAATACAATATCGTATTAACTTGTAGAAAATACAAAAAGGCAAACAACGCAAATGGTGATTCTCCCAAAAGTAAAACAATTACAAATAGGATTAAAATGGTTTTTGCTTTTCTTTGCAGTTGTTTTGTCCATCCAATACACTTCTCCTCAAAACTCTTACTTCCAAGATAGCCATGACAAATTGATCCAAACATATTCTCTATATTTCAATCACTTTCAATCGGACCAATTGTATTACCCAGGTTATGACTTTGATCCAAACTTAAACTACTTCCATTTAGTTGATAATTTATTTCTTAAATGCAATGATAGAATTGTCAGTGCCTTTCCGATACAATTTGCAGCCATGATGGCACCACTTTTGTATATTCTACCCTTATCTTATCTCGTATATAGTTCTCTATTTTTTCTCTTCTTAGGTTTTTGGATTCTGAGACAGTATTACAAATTCCCATTTTTTCTACTTTGGATTTGTTATTTTGCAACGTATCTGTGGCCATTGAGTTGGGAATATTCAGAGATGCCCGCAATTTTTGCCTTTTCGTTAATTGGACTCTTACCTATTCTACGCAATCGAAAATCATTCCTCATACAAACTGTTGCGGGATTATCACTTTCTTGGGTAATTTTGGTTCGATTAGATACACTTCCATTTTTTTCCTTTTTCTTCTTCTTTACTTTCTTCTTTTTATGGAAAGACCAATCATTCCCATCTGTTCTTTACAAAATTGCTTCACTGAAAGTTTTTTTTATAGTATGTTTTCTGGGAATTGTTCTGCAATTCGTATTGAATGAAATTTTATACGATCATATCTTTGGTACTCGATTTGTCGCAAATTTATCTGGATTCAAAGTAAGTTTTGCTCAAAGACTCGAATGGTTTCAAAGTTTAAATTTTTATGCAGATAAAAAAATCGGTTTTTTGGCTTACCTACCGATTTCCTTTCCATTGATCTTTTTTTATCTAACACATTTCAAGACTGTCTCCAATATAAAAAAATCACTCTCATTGTCTTTAGTATTAACAATACTTGTGATACCTTTCATTGCACCAAACGATGGATTCAATAATTGGGGGCCTAGATTTTATACAGTTTTAATTTTGCCTTATTTAATCTTATTAAAACCATTGATTGTAAAAATTGTCGCATCCAAAAATTGGAAATTTCGGATGAATCTCATTCTTATCATCACCTATTCTTTTTTATTGGGAATCGTTGGTGCAAAAATTCAAAAATCCAAAACCAGTTTGGTTAAAAATTTTCGTTCCATCACAAAAGAATTAAATCCTGATATCATTGTGTTTACAGATTACTTAAATTTATATTCCATAGGAAGTGATTATACAAAACATATTAGTTTAGTTTCATATACTACTGAAAAGAATGATCAATTGATCAAAATTTTATCGGAGAAAATGAAAAACAAAAAAATAATCTTTGTTGATTGGCACCCACTCATTTTAACTCAAGAAACAAGAAATATAATGAATGCTGAAAAAGCAAAAGGAGGATATCCAATTTCTCATTGGGATTTAAATCGACTAGAGTCGAGTTTAGAAAAAAATACTTCAAATTTTCACATCCTTGATAAACAACTGTACCGAATTTGGTCAGGAACTATCAAAGGAGCAAATTAAATGAAATTTCATTTCTCAAAAAAAGATAAAATCACCTTAGCTATTTTTTTTGTTTTTTTCCTTGGATTACAAACCTACCTCTCTGCAACGAATAGTTTTATTTCGGATTCCTTAGCAAAAGCCTTCCAAATCAATAGCGTACAAAACGGAACCGAATCCATCACTTACCCTGCAAACTCGATAGACCCATATCTAAAGTTACATCCTGTTACATTTATCCTCAAAAACCAAAACGAACTGAAGTCTGTCTTTTCTGCAACATTTGCTTACTTATATGCAAAACTTTTCTTTTTTTTACCAGTAAATCAGATGATTTATGTGAATGTAATTTTTCTTCTCTTAGGAGTGCTATGTTTAAAAGGGTTCGGAAAAGTTGACATCAATATTTCCATTTTGGTTTTTACAACTTCTGTTGTACTTTGCCAAGTCATTGACTTATCAGAAGTTCCGATTACTCTTTTCCTTGTCTGTTTCGTGTATTCAATCTGGACAATGGCGATCCAAAATCAAAACACAAATTTACTGATAGTAAGTGTATGTTTTTCAGTTTTACTTAGTTTTTTCCGATTGGAACTTTTAATTTTTTCCGGATTACTATTTGTCCTTTCCTCAATTCAATTAATTGGACTAAAAAAAGGAAACCGAATCGTTTTCTTATCAATCGCCTTCCTAATCCCATTGTCATTTTTTGTTCTATGGAATGATACTGAGTATGGACACCCAATGGGAATTCGATACTTGTTCAATTATACGGAAGACCATTACTTTGCAAAAAACAATCGCATCTTAAATCTGCAAAAGATTTTACTCACGGGATTTTCAGACCAAGGTTTCAAATTTGGTTTTTTTCTTATTTCGCCTTATTTTCTTTATCCGCTCTATCGTTTCAGAGATTCTTTATATTCCATTAGAAAACAAAATACAATCCACTTCCACCTCACTCTATTTATCCTATATCCGATTCTCGTAGGACTGACTGCACCCAATGATGGAATTACAATTTCGGCTAGGTATGCACTATTTGCAGTTGTTCCAATGATTTTCATCATCTCCCATTATTGGTCGGAACTCCAAAAGGATAAAATTTTCAAAATCCTTATCATCATTTCCATCTTAGTCAATTTGATCATACTGCGAATTTTGAAAGAAAGTTTTAAAATGATCAAAAAAACAAATCAAATCTATGAAAACTTGAATGCTGATTTATGGATTTTTTTTGATACCAACTTATCTGCGACTTCTGGAATTCATTTATTGAAACAACCAGCAATTTCATTTCAAAACTTTACGAATGAATCAGATCTCAATTCGTTAGTAAACTTAATGGAATCACAAAAGATGAAAAAAATATATATCCTTGATTTTTCGAAAAAAATTCCGAATGCTTACATGAATGTCAAAAGGAATATGGAATTAAGTAGTACTGAGTTTCCAATACTCCTTCAAAACAAAAAATATTCATGCAAACAATATACTGAAGTAAAATTCATTGGTTATCGAGAATGTAATTATTCTCCGTAATCATCTTACTTATGTAATCGTTTGGATTCTGAAATACCTTTTACAAATTCAACTACATAGAGGGGTCTATTTTTAGATTCCTCAAAAATTCTAGCTATGTATTCTCCAAGTATACCAATCGAAATTAAAATCGAACCACCGATTAAACAAATCAAAGTGACAATTGTTGCCCAACCTGGGTTATAGACGATTGGCATTTCCAAAATGAAATGTTGAAACGCACGAAAGAGTGCATAAGCTCCTACAAAAAATCCAACAAATGCAACGATGATTCCGAGAGCCAAACTAAATCGTAAAGGGAGTGGTGAAAAGGAAACTGCTGCATTCATTGCTAACTTTAACATTTTTTGCAAAGGGTATTTTGTTTCACCTGCAACTCTTGCATCACGTTTATAAAAAACAGGAGTTTGAGGGAAACCTATCCATGCATTCATGCCTCGTAAAAAACGATGGTTCTCTCTAAGTCCATTTAGAGCATCCAAACATCTACGAGAAATCAACCTAAAATCACCAGAATCCAATGGTAAATCTTTATGAACTAAAATTTTCATGAGACGATAAAAAGCCCATGCTGTTATTTTCTTAAACCATGACTCACCTGATCGAGCAATTCGTTGTCCATAAACAACATCATAGCCTTCTCGATACTTCTCCAACATTTCAAATATCACTTCAGGAGGGTCTTGTAAATCTGCATCCATAATGACAACTGCTTCTCCACTCGCATAATCCATTCCAGCTGTGACAGCGATCTGATGTCCAAAATTCCTAGACAAACTAATGACTTTAACTCTTTTGTCTTCTTTTGACCAATTGACTAATTCGAAAATGGTGTTATCGACACTTCCATCATTCACAAGTATCAACTCAATTTTTGTTTGTAATTTACCTAAAAAAGAAGTTAACCTTTCTTTTAAATGAGGAAGGACAGATTCCTCGTTATAACAAGGAATCACAAGGGACAACAATTTAGGATTACTGCGTTTTTCTAAAAAATATTTCATAATTTAATTATAGAGACTCTTTATTTCACTGAATTTTAATGGGATGCACTAATTTTTCTTTTATTCTTAAAAACGGTAATTCAATGATTAAGTAAACTATCCATGATATTAAAAATGTAAAAAATATTACATATAAAAAAGCATATACCGCAGATAACATATTTTGATTCTTTAATACAATTGGAGTAACTTTAATAGCAACAATTGGAATCACTATGATATGCCAAAGGTAGGCTGTGTATCCCAATCGAGCAAAAGGCCTAAAAAAACTCCAACTAAAAAAACTTGTAATCGGTTTGATGAAAAAAGAAAAATACATTAAAATTCCAAATCCTATGGAAACAAGTGTTGGACGAAACACGATGGCAAATGCACTCGAAGAATCGATTTGGTGCATCCAAATAATTAAAGAAAAACTAAAGAATAATAATATGAAAGACCAAAACTGTTTATATCTGATGAGTAATGTCTGCCATGGAAATAAATGATACATCTCGTATACTAACATCCCGTAAAGTATGGAATCAAATCTGCAATAAAGTTGGTAAACAGCATCTAAATTTGCAATTGGATAGGAGACCGAATATCGATTGAACAGAGCAAAGGAAAATCCTAAAATATAAACAGAAAGTCGAGAAATCAAATTGATTCGAAAGAAAAAAAATACACAAAAAAAAGGTAAAACCAAATAAAAATGTTCTTCGATTGATAAAGACCAACCACCATCATAAACAACTGGAACTTTCAATATGTCTGTTAAATACAAAGCATCAACCCAAACATTGGACAAACCTGCCCGGATATTCTCAAACATCGCGATTGCCGCTGGGTCTTTTATCGAATGAATATCAAACTTTGATAACTGAAACCTTTTAAATGAATATAGTATAAATAGTGCAAAATAGTAAGCAGGAAAGATCCTCAAACTCCTTTTTACAAAGAAGTCTTTTATGTTTATTTTCCCATTCTTATCAAATTCCCTCCTTAAGCCCCCATAAATTAAAAAACCACTTAACAAAAAAAAGAAATCAACCCCTGAAGAAAGAGCGCCCAAAAATAAATTTACAAATTCATATTCACTATGAACAATTTGTTTCACCGTCACCCAGACATGATAGATTACGACAGAAAGAATCGAAATTGCTCTAATTCCATTTAAATTTTCATGTTCAAAAGACTTCCTTTCGAAAATAGAAGTTATGTACCTAAATCTATGTTTATTCACTTCTCAGATACTCCTTAACTACCATCCCGTAAAACTGCTGTTCCTTTACAAATTTCCAACCATTCTTTTCCTCAAAACTTTTTCCATTTCCACCTAAAAATCGATACACAACACAAAGTTTATTTTGTTCTATCTTTGTCTCTTCCCCTAATAATTGGGGTTCAAAATTTTGGACCGAATTCCAATCTAAATAGAGTTTGATGTATTCGGGAGTCGCATTTGAAAATACATACCGACCCTCACATTGTTTCGAAATGAATTGACTTGTGGACCGCCAATCTTCCTTAAAAACGATATAAAAATTCTTCTTAAAATCAACAAAAGAGAGAATAGTCAAAAGTATCAAACTAACCATAAGAATTTTACTTCTCTTACTTTCGGAAATTTTTTCCGAAACAAACATAAACACAAGTGGTAAAGTTACGATCCAATTTCGATTTGTTACAATAGGCTTATAAAATGAAAAAATGCTTGTTACAATAATCACAAAAATTGCTACCAACAAGTACATCTCCGATAAACGAAGAACAGAAAATCCACCTTTCCTAAATATTTTTTTGACCAGTTGGTATATGATGAGTAAAAAAAGAACAACAGGAACTATAACAGTCAAAAACAGAAATTTTTTCGAAGTATAAAAATATAAAGAATAGTAACTCAAATATAAAACTAAATTGGGAGGATCGATCCAACTTGCAGTTGCAATCTTATCCCCACTTAACAACTGAAAAACAAACGGCAAATAAGCAATAAATGTCACAACTCCAAGTAAAAAAACCAGATTGCGACGATTGTCCTTTAGACCTAAAAAGTAAATCCAAAATAAAAAGTAAAGGAAACCAACAAAAATAAATCCAAACAAATGAACATAAGAAATACAAATTGATAAAATTGCTAATGATACATATCGTTTCTTATTTTGAATGTCAGATAAAAAAGAATCAAAAAGAACAACGATAAAAGATGATAAACACAAAAGCAGGGAATATGATCGAACCTCTTGTGCATAGTAAATTGCACCTGGTGAAAATGAAAAAAGCAAAAGAAAGAGGAACCTTCTTTTTTTCTCCCAACCTTTAGTTAAGAATAGTAAAACAAATAAATTGAATATAGAAATTAGAACTGGAAATAATTTAGTATAAACTTCATTCCCTGTTGGATTGATGTGAATCCAAATCGATAGTAAAATTTGGAAAAGTGGAGGATGAGGATCACTTGCTAAATAATTCCAGAATTGTTGCCAATTTTCAAGAGAGGACGCATATACAGAATAGAGTTCATCGGTCCATAAACTCTGTCTATCCAACTTATAGAATCTAAAAAAAATACCGAATGCAAGAGAAATAAAAATACCAATTTCAAATTTGAATTTCTTGATTACTTCCTTATTGTTCTTCATTTCATTTTCCATAACATCAATCTAAAACCCGCAATTTTTTCATCTGTCTGCTTTTCATAATACTTGGATTTGATTTCAAATTTTGTATTGATCCATTCTTTATAAAATTCTTCGGTTACATTATCATCTTTGGGTGGCACAAAATCATAGACAAATACTTGAAAATGTGAAACATTTGCTTCTTTTAGTTTTTCTTCCATCAAATCAAATTTCTTTTGATAATTCACAATCCAATGTGGTTTTTTCAAAAAAGAATCGGAAATTAATAGAAGATCAAATGTACTCAAGTGCAAAACTGGTGCGTCTGGATATTCCTCTAGTTTTGATTGGTATATATCATGGTATTTTTTTATATAATCTAAATTTCTTATATTTTTTCTTACATGGTAAATTCCTAAAAATATCTGAAATATTACCAATAAAACAAGGATTCTTCGTCTAGATTTTTCTTTTTCTGTTACAATCGTAAAACAAATGTAAATTGTGATTAAAAAATAGGTGAATTCCGTAAACCGCATTCCCGCATAAAGTCCTCCAGAAGAATAAGGACTCAGCAAAACAATGGAAACGAAAGAGAAAACGGTAATGGCATAAAGCTTCTTTTGTATAATTGATAGATTTGTTTTGAAAGAAGAATAGATAAAAAAAAGTATACTGGGGAAACAATAGAATAAGAATCCGACTCGGTTTTCATTTCCCACGAAGAATTCTTTTACTAAATGAAAGCGGTCCGTAAAATTTAACCTAGTAAAATCAATTAAACTTACTTTACTTCTAACACCAAAAATTTCACCAAATTGTGATTCATTATAAAAAGAAAAAAGACAAATTGAGAAAAATAACCCAAGAAACAGAAAGAAATAATTTCGTAAGAAAACCAAAAGATCGTTTCTATAAAAGTACGCGATTACAAGTCCCGTTATTCCTATATAAATTATTGATTCCGATCGTAAAAAAATTGAAATAGCACCAATGAAACCGATCACAAACAAGAGAAAACTCGAAAGGTTTTCATTCAATTCAATGGCAAGAATTGCAAAAAACAAAATACTTAAAAAAAGATGTGCAGGGACACTCTCAGAAAATTCAAAAGCGCTTGTGATTCCATAACCTACGATAAAAAATACGCCACTCAATAGAGCGTATTCCAAAGATTTTAAATTTAGAATGTATTTTAATGTAAAAATTAATACCAAACAAACTATTAAGTACAAAAAAAGAATTAGTAGATTGAAGAATTGATATTTGATGGGGATGAGCGAAAAAAATTGAGAAAAGAAACTTGGATATTGGAATACACAAGTTCTATTACCAACTTCGTTCGTAGAAAAAAATGCCCAAGGATATCTAAATGGATAAAATTCAAATTGAGTGTCAAAGGAATTGTCCAACAAAAAACAGGAGTGGGAATTTAAGCCATGATTTTTATATTCTATTGTTTGATAAAGTTTGATTTGTGAATCAGATTGGATTAGAGGACTCACTCCCTTATCCCAAAGAATTCTTTTGTAAATCAAAATCCCAGAAAAACAAATTAATAAAAATACAAGAACTTCCTTTCTTAAAAAGAATTGTTCAAAGTTATCGATGAATCTAACAAAGACTTTCAATGTTTTTGCTCCAACAAAAAACCTTGGAAATGTGCAATCTTGTATTCGGTTTGAATCGAATATGTTTTTGGTTTTAATTGAAAGTTAATATCAAATTTTTCCTTCCATATTTTTTTTGGAAATTCATCTTTCACCAAACGATTACCTTCCCACTGTAAATACAAAATTCTATACGGTTTGCTCATCAATGTTTCCTCCACTTTTAACCAATCCTCATTTGAGAATACGGCAATTTGTGGATAAGTAATGTAACTCTCTCCCATGAGATAAGATAACGATAAGCCTCTATGTACAATTAAATCAGGATGTATATTCTGGATTTCCGACATTATTTCATGATAAACCTTGGATGAGGAAGACCATTGTTTGATTGCTCTAGTATCCGATTTATAGGAAAAGTACAAACAAGGTAAAAAAATGAATAAGACTAAATAATTAGGTTTTAATTTCCCTAACGAAATAAAAGTACCAATTAATAATAAATAAATTCCACTTTCATAATACCTCATCCCAAAAATATCCACACCTGCTCGATAAGGCGAAAGTATTGGTAAAATCAAAATAAACACCAAACCTGATATCAAAAATGGACTTAGCTCGTTGAGTTTTCTACGCCAAACGGCAAATGCAGAAAGAAAAAGTATTGGATAACCTTTGAAAATGCCAATTTTAAAATCATTTCCCCAAAGATCTGCAATCCATTCACCTAGAAAATTACGTTGTAATTCATTCGAGCCTAAATCATTCACTGTATTTAGGCCTCGCATTCCAAGAATGTGTCCATATACCCGATTGTTATAGGAAAAAAAGATACATTGTACAACAAATGCTATAACTATGTAAGGAAGTAATTGCTTTAAGAACTGAATCTTCGATTTAGAAAGTAAAAATACAAATCCTAAAAATAAAACCAATGCAATAGTGGATTCAGGTCTTAATTGAAAATTCAAAACTATACTTAAAGATAGTATCAAACCAAAATAATATTTCGGTGATCGACTAAAACGTATATAGGAATATATCGCCAATAACAAGAAAAAATTTGTGAGCGTTAATTCTGAATAGTCCAAAGAAGATAAAAAAACAGGAGAAAAAACCTGAATCAAAATCGCTGTTATCAAAATATAAGTTGGTCTTTTTTCAAATAATTGTATGATTCTATCTAAGATTAAAAAATTTATCAAAAATATTAAAATTGGGAAATAAGTTATGTATTTTTGATCGATCACATATAAAAAAGATTTTTGTGCCCAAACAAATAAAGATGGATATTGGAAAACACAGTCACCGTTTTTCAGAAAAAAAGCCCAAGGATACCCAATCGGTATCTGCTCAGTTTTAAAACCAAACTGATTGGCAGGGAAAAAACATTCTTCTGCAGAACCACCTTGGTAAGAATGAATCACTTGGAAATATTTTATCTGTGGATCACTCGAAATGAATATATGACCATCATTCCACTTCCAACGATAGAAGATAGGAACTAGAACAATTAGAAAGTATACTAATCCTCGGTAATAAAAATTCACTGCTACTCTCTCTTAATGATATGAGCTGTGACGGCTTGTAATCCGAAAATCAAAAGAGTAAGACTTAAGTTTGTAGTGACAATAAATTCGCGTTCAAAATGGATAAACGCATAATCCGATTTTTGCCATTGCAAAAAAAGCCAAACAAGCGTAATACTGATCACACCCAAGCCTGAAATTAAAACAAAAAACAGTCTATCTTCTTCTAAGTTTAAAATTAATTGATAGATCCTGCTGATTCTAGGCTGTTTGGTAGCAATGAGAAGTCCCGTTCCCCATAAACTTAAACCTAAAATTGTTAAAAATGAAAAGAAAACCATTGAATGGATTCCGTATAAATTCATACCTCCAATTCTCACAACTTTCCCAACAAAAAATCCAATTAGAAGTTGGACCCAGAAAAACGAAAAAAAGCTAAGACCTATTCTTTCAAATAAATGAGGACCATAGAATAAAATTCGAAGTAGATGACGCATTCCATCACGCCAAGTTTTTAAATGAGGAATTCGACCTTCTTTATCTGGATAAAGCGAAACTGGAACATGTTCCATTTTTGCCTCATGAATTAAAGCTTTAATCAATAACTCAGAAGCAAATTCCATTCCCTTACTTTTAATGTCCCAAGATAAATATTTATCTTTCTTAAAACATCGAAATCCTGAATTACTATCTCGAATTTTATTCTTCTTTGCATAAAGGAGGTTAATAATCCAATTAATAACAGGTGTACCTAGATATCGATGTAAGAATGGCATTGCACCTTTATGAATTTTTCCATCCAATCTAGATCCAATTACCATGTCAAAATCACCATTCACTAATTTCGAAACGAGATTGGGCGCTTCTAGAAAATCATAGGTATCATCAGCATCTGCAAAAACAATGATGTCGCCTTTTGCATTTCGGATCCCAGAATCTAAAGCGGCTCCATACCCTCTGTCTTTTGCAGGTGCCACTCGTGCGCCAAATTCTTTTGCAATTTTGATGGAACGATCAGTACTGCCATTATCAGAAACTAAAACTTCAATCTCATACAATTTCGAAAAATTTTTCTTAACTCTGTTTAGTTTTTCTAATACATATGGTAGAGTTTTTTCTTCATTTAAACATGGGATAACAAAACTTACTTTTGGCTTATTCATAATTGTTCTCGTTGGTAAATCCCAAAAGGATCATACAGATTTAAAAAATACTGAAATAATGGAATTAGGTCAGGAAAATATTTTTCCCTGGACTGAAACTGAATTAACTTTGAATAACAAATTGCAGGGTAATTATCTAACTCAAAACAGTAGTTTAAATGTTTCAAATTCGATTCTAAGTCATCTTTTGCAGCTAAATTATAAAAAAAGAATTTGTTACCTAAGAAAAAATAATCAGCCAGTGAAAATTCCGGCATAGATTGATTGAATTTTGAAACATTATCCTTTCTAGGTAAATAAAATTCGAAATTATGAGGAATCACTTTCCTTGCAAACTTTAACGTAAAATGATCTACATATGAAAACCGAAAGGATACAATCATCAAAAAGATGGCAATCAGAATAAATGTAGATCGGTTTCCCAGCACATCATTTCGTTCCTCAAGGAAAACATCCTGATTTTTAATCATTAAAATAGAGGAAATTCCGACTAACACAAATAAGTTAGAAATTTCCAAACTATTAAAATCATATAACTCATGTAACATCCAAACAAATAAAACCAGTGAAACTAATTGATTATTCTTTATTATATTGGCTAAGTTGATTCGTTTTTGAAATAAACAATAAAACAAAACACCGAAGACTAAAAGCAAACCTACGATTCCGAAGGACCCAAAAAACTGAACGTATAAATTGTGTGCAAGAGGAAAACTATCAAAATTAACAATATAATCTTTGATATAGTGCAATGACTCATTCTTTATATTAAAGGCAGAGTCAAATGGAATTTTATTTTCTGGGTATAATCCAAATCCAAACATTGGACTTTCTTGTAAGGTATTGATAATATAAAATCCCCAAATCGATAATCTTACAGCTGTTGACCCCAGATTAAAAATTGATTTTTCAGTAAAAAACAAAAATGCAAAACCGACGACAACGATAATCGTAGTGAAGCTATACAAAAGATTTTTTTTCTTGGTCTGTTTTTGTCGTATATATAAAACAAAAAACAAAAACACCAAAAGAGAACCTATTGAATTTCTCGAAACCGTAATTCCAAACCAGATGACGGAAACCAAAAATGCCACAATAAGCAAAATCTTCTCTGTTTTATTTTTGACTGGCTCAAACCAAAACAAAAAAGACATCATTATCATTAGAAGTGAATTGGACGCAAGTAAACTAACAGGAATTAAATATACGTTTTCGCGATAGGATGTTATTTGGAACTTTGGATCCAGATAAAGAGCAAAATAAATAAAAATCGAATTAATAATATAAAAGAAAATGCAAGATTTCAAAAATATAATTAAATCATTTTTTTCCCAAATTTGAGTGAGTTGAAAAAACAAAAAAGCTTCTAAAATAATTACTCCGCGCTGTAATGCAAAATCATCCCACCAATCCCTACCAATCATAAGAAATAAAATGATTAATGTAAGTAAATAAATAGGTTTCGCTTTATTCGTTGGTAAAATTGAATTTTTTATAGTTATGATGAGAGCGATCGCAATAGGAACAGAGGGATATGCCATAAAATCAATGAAAGACAATACGGGAACCACTGCCAAAAATGGACCTAAATTTTGAAATTGTTTCACTGACAATTTATGAAAGCAGATCAGTATGAAAACTAACCAAATTAAAGTTACTAATTTGATTCCTAGTTTTTGTGGAAATATTTGAATTGGGTCATATTCAGCTATTTTAAGAAAAACAAAACAAGTAAGCAAAATGACATGAAGCAGATTCCAAAAGTGTAATGGATCCTTAATGAAAACACGCCAAAGGTATATGGCATAAACAAGAAAAGAAAAGATACCAAGTCCAATGATATCTAATTTAAAGTTCTTTTGATTTGTGTATGTTTGAAATAAAAGCGAAATTCCAATCAAAATCACAAAATCAATTACAAAAGGATAAAACCTTTTCATTGTTTTATAACCAGTTGGCTGTTTTCGGAATGTACTTTTCAGGGAGTGTTTTTTTGAAAAAATCTCTTTTGTTTTTGATCAGATTGAAATAAACAATATGACGTATTGCAGCTATCCCATCCTTCCAAGTAATTTTTTTACCCTCTAAATAATTTCGAGGATAATAAGAAATTGGAAATTCTTGGACTCTTATTTTTAAACGAGCTACTTTTGCAGTTACTTCTGGTTCAAAACCAAATCTTCTTGATTCTAAATAAATATTCTTGATAATATCCGAACGGAATACTTTATAACATGTTTCCATATCGGTTAGATATAAACCACTCAGGAAATTGGAAAGGATTGTAAGGATTCGATTGATCAAATAATGAAAAGTTCGATGCACTTGCCTTCCATCTTTTTTAAACCGAGAACCAAAAACTACATCCGCCTTTCCATTGACGATTGGTTGGATTAACATTTGAATTTCATCCATGTCATATTCAAAGTCGGCATCTTGGATGATGATTACATTCCCAGTTGCTTCATCAATCCCTCTGTGAAGAGCAGCACCCTTCCCCTGATTTTTTTCTTGGGCTAAAATCTTATGTTCAGAACGGAACTTAAAGTTCTGTAAAATGGAAAGCGAATTGTCCCGAGAAGCATCGTCTATGAAAACTAATTCTTTTTTTGTGTTTAAAGGCAAAGCATCAATCTTTTGTAAGAACTCTTCCAAATGGGAAGATTCATTGTAAATTGGGATGATAAGTGATGTTTTGAACGTATTTTCAGAACGTCCGAGGTTACGTCTAGCGACCATAGTTTATATCTAAAAATACCAAGTATTGGAGAAAGTCAAGCGCCAAATCCTTCAATCGAATGGTTCAAATCTACGATTTGATTCTATATTTGCGAATTCCCATAAAACCATGAATTATGGTCAAAAGGAAGGCATACAAAGGGTTGAGTTTTTCCCGATTTTTTAACATTCGGAAATGAGCTAACATCACTTTTTTTTTGTTAGATGTTGCAGCGCCCCTCCTAACTCGGTATCGGGCCAAGATCGCTGAATTCGCATAAGCAACCCGTCCTTCACGAAGAATATCCAACCAAAGAGCATAATCATCCCGAAGGCTTTTCAGTGATGGATCAAAATATTTTTTTCCAACAGCAGGAACATGAAAAATGGCAGTGAGTAATCCAACACGATTATAAAATAATAAATTTCTGTAAGTAAATGTTTTTGATTCTACTATAAACGGCTCACAAAATTCGAATCCATTTTCGTCGATGATTCGGTATGACGAAAACGAAAAAGGGGAATTGTTTTTTTCCATAAAAGGAATCATTTTCTCTAAAAAATCAGGCTCCCAAAGATCATCTGCATCTAAAAACGCAATGTATTCACCCTTTGCAAGTTTGATTCCTTGGTTTCTAGTATCAGCTGAACCAGAATTTTTTTCTTTTTGTATAAAATAGATTCTTTTATCCTTCGATTCTAATTCTTTTGCAATCTTTGCAGTTTCATCTTTGGAACAATCATCAACTAACAAAAGTTCCCAGTCTCGAAATGATTGTTTAAGTAGTGTATCTACAGATTCTTCTAAATATAAAGCCGCATTGTAGGCTGGCATGATGACTGATACTTTAGGCATATAATTTTTCCTATTAAATTAATTCACTCAAAACGAGTGGAATCCTATCTTTCCAATGGTAATTTTGGAATTGGAATGAATTTCGAATTTTTGTTTTGTTTAATACACTGAAAGACGGTCTCTTGGCTGGAGTCGGATAAGAAGCGGAGGGAATTGGTTTCACTTTGCATTTTTTGTTTGATAGAGAAACAATCTCATATGCGAAATCATACCAACTTGCAACACCTTCATTGGAGAAATGAAATATCCCGGAAAGGTTCGATGTCAATGCCTCTAAGCTAACATTCGCTAAGTCTTTAGCCCATGTTGGAGTTCCAATCTGATCATCAACAACGGATATTTCCCCTCTTTCACTCGATAGCCTGAGCATTGTTTTTAAAAAATTTTTTCCATATTTTGAATAAACCCACGAAGTGCGAAGGATGATTGCATTTTTATCATTTTGCAAAACCAAATCTTCACCTTCCGATTTTGTTTTCCCATATACAGAAAGTGGATTTTTTGGGTCTGTTTCAAGATAGGGTTTAGAATTTTGGCCATCAAAAACAAAATCAGTGGAGATGTGTACGAACTTAATTCCGAGTTGATTACATTTTTCAGATATAATTCCAGGAGCTACAGTGTTAATTGATTTTGCCTTTGCAATTTCTGTTTCCGCTAAATCGACAGCAGTATAGGCAACCGCATTGATGATGCCGAGTGTATCTTTGGGCAATAAATTTGAGAAGTAATTTTTGATTTCTATCTCCGACTCAAAATTTACTTCATTTCTACTTACAAAATGAAATTGATATTGTTTTTCCAAATTAGAAATATCTCTCAATTCACTTGCTAACTGACCTGTGGATCCTAATACAACAATTGATTTCATTATATTTTTAATAAATCGTTTCGTTTAAAATGCGAAACAAGTATTGCCCGTAACCATTCTTTTTTAAAGGAATTGCAAGTTCTTCCAATTCTTTCCTTGAAATATAACCCTTTCTAAAAGCTATTTCTTCAGGACAAGCAATCTTCAATCCTTGCCTACGTTCAACAGTTTCAACAAAAGTAGATGCTTCCAAAAGAGATTCATGTGTCCCAGTATCTAACCAAGCAAATCCTCTTCCCATCAGTTGGACGTCTAACTTCCCTTTTTCGAGATAAATCTTATTCAAATCAGTGATTTCTAATTCTCCCCGATTTGATGGTTTAACTGACTTAGCATACTCTACTACATTTTCATCATAAAAATAAAGACCCGTCACAGCGTAATTACTCTTGGGAACTTTGGGTTTTTCCTCTATGGAAACCGCTTTTCTATGTTCGTCAAACTCAACAACTCCATACCTTTCTGGATCATTTACGTGGTAAGCAAAAACTGTGGCTCCATTACTCTTTTTGACTGCTGCTGATAAATTCTCTTCCATTCCATGTCCAAAGAAAATATTATCTCCCAAAATCAATGAACAGGCTTCTCCTCCATTTAAGAATCTTTCACCAATCAGAAAAGCTTGGGCCAGTCCATCCGGTGATGGTTGTACTTCGTATTGAAGGTTGATTCCCCATTGTTTACCATTGCCTAACATTTCTTTAAAAAGCGGAGTCGACTCTGGAGTAGAGATGATTAATATATCGCGAATTCCAGCTAGTAACAAAGTACTAAGTGGATAATAAATCATCGGTTTATCGTAGATAGGAAGTAATTGTTTACAGACTACTTTTGTAACAGGATATAGGCGTGTACCAGATCCGCCTGCTAAAATAATTCCTTTCATATTCAATTTGCTTCCTTATACTGCAACTCATAATATTGATTATATTGACCTGAAATAATTTCTTCCCACCAAACTTTATTGTTCAGATACCAATCTATGGTTTCTTCGATTGCAACTTCGAATTTATAAATAGGTTTCCAACCAATTTCTGTCTCAATCTTTTTTGGATCAATCGCATAGCGAAAGTCATGCCCAGGACGGTCCTTCACAAACTTGATCAAATTTCTATGGGGTTTACCTTCAGGATGTTTTTTATCCATTAAATCACAAATAAGATTAACGATTTCTAAGTTTGTTTTTTCATTCCGTGTTCCTATATTATAGGTTTCACCAAATTTACCTTTTTTCATTACCAAGTTAATCGCCAAACAATGGTCTTTGACATATAACCAATCGCGAATATTCTCACCTGTCCCATAAACTGGAAGTGATTTTCCTTGCAGACAATTAAGGATCATGAGCGGTATTAATTTTTCAGGAAAATGAAATGGTCCATAATTATTGGAACAGTTCGTGGTAATGACTGGTAGTTGATAGGTATGGAAATAAGACCTTACCAGATGATCAGAACCAGCTTTTGATGCTGAATAAGGCGAATTCGGAGCATATGGCGTTAATTCAGTAAACGCTCCGTCTTTCCCCAATGTCCCAAAAACTTCATCTGTTGACACATGTAAAAATACTCTTAAAGAATTCATTTCAAAAAGCTTTTTACCTAACTCTAACATATAAAATGTTCCAAGTACATTTGTTTTCACAAACTCTTCAGGTCCTAAGATCGATCGATCAACATGTGACTCAGCAGCAAAGTGTGCAATTTCATTGATCTCAATTTGGTTTGCGAGATCTAAAACTTTTTCTTTATCAGTGATATCTAACTTAATGAATTGAAACCTTTTATCATTTAACCATCGTTCAAGATTTTTTAGATTACCAGCATATGTAAGTTTGTCTACGACAGTAACCTTTAAATCCTCATTTGATTCAAGTAAAGTATGAACAAAATTTGAGCCTATAAATCCGGCTCCACCAGTTACTAAAATGTTTCTTTGTTTTGACATATAAGTGAAAATTCTTCCTGAACTAAATCAATTTCGGTTAAAAAGGACTTTTGAAATCTTTAAAGAAAGGTAACACTTTATCCTTCTCAGATAATATACAATCTTGATATGGAATACCCCAGTTTATGTTTAAAGTTGGGTCATTAAAAATGACTCCACCTTCACTTTCCTTCGAGTATTCATTTGTAACTTTGTATAAAAATTCGGTGTTGTCTTCTAGAGTAATAAATCCGTGTAAAAAACCAGAAGGGACCCAGAAAATCTCATGATTTTTCTCTGTTAGTTTTACAGAGAAATGTTCACCATAAGTGGGTGAATCTTTTCTAATATCAACAATGACATCCAAGACAGAACCTCTGACTACTCTTACCAATTTTCCTTGGTCGTGAGGAGGAGATTGGTAGTGTAAACCTCTCAAAACATTTTTGCCTGATTTCGAGTGATTGTCTTGTAAAAAGATTTTTGGAATTCCCAATTTTTCATATTCAGACGACTTAAAAGATTCAAAAAAAAATCCTCTGTCATCACCATGTACCTTAGGAAAAATTAAGACAGGTCCTTTGATAGGAAAAACTTGCGTTTGCATTCTCTAATTTGCCACCAACTTCTTGTAATCATTTAAAAAATGAGTCCTACGCATAGAAAAAATCGAACCCATGAAACGAATCATGAAAATGTTTTTATGAAAACCTATTTTAGATTGTAATTGACGAAAGTTATATTTGCATTTTCCTTAAATTGACCAACAAAGTCACAAACAAAATGCCAAATAAACCTAAAGTCAGCGTTTGTATTGCAACCTATAACGGTGAAAAGTATATCTCCGAACAATTGAATTCAATTTTAATCCAACTCTCCGCAGAGGATGAAATCATCATTTCTGATGACTCCTCTACAGACGGTACATGTGAGATTTTAAAAAAAATCGCAAGTAGCGACAAACGCATTCAACTTTTCCTAGACCAGAAATTCAAAGATCCAATACAAAATTTTCAAAATGCATTGTACAAAGTTTCAGGTGAATTCATTTTTTTATCTGACCAAGATGATGTTTGGATGGAAAACAAAGTCACTACCGTCATACAAAAACTTGAAAAGTTTGATTTAGTCATCCATGACTCAATTGTAACGGATGAAAAACTTAACAAAATGCACCCTTCTTTTTTTCAATACTTTGGATCCAAACAAGGAATCTTCAAAAACGTCTTGAGAAGCTCTTATTATGGATCTTGTATGGCATTCCGAAAATCTTTATTGGACAAAGCCTTACCTTTTCCCAAAACAAAAGAAATAGGACATGACCTGTGGATTGGATTAGTGGCGGAGTTAACTGCTAAAGTTTTATTCTTAAAAGAACCTTACTTACTTTACAGAAGGCATGCGGAAACATTTACCATGCGCGGATTAGGTGGAAAAAAGAGACCTATTTATAAAATGGCACTTGGACGTCTCATTATGTTTTACGAAATTCTTAAGTTTTTAGTAAAATATAAATTTGGTATTAGTAAAAAACAGCAATAGAGCTATTTTTTACTCACTAAGCGAAGGTTTAATTTTGTCCTCAAATAATCCTAATGCAGACGAAATCGTTTCATGCATATCAAAGTATTTATAATCTCCTAACCTACCACTGATATATACATTTTTCAAACTATGTGCTTCTTCTCGGTACTTCTTGACTAAGTTCGAATTTTTTTCATCATTGATTGGATAATAAGGATTAGTTCCATCATCTAACGAAGAATACTCCTTAATCGTTAATGTTTTTTGTCCATATGTCCTTTCTGGATGCAAATGCCTAGGTTCGTGTATCCTCGTATAAGGAACAGATTCTTCAGCAAAATTCATTACAGAAGTACCTAAATAATCATCATATGGATGAACCTCAGATTCAAACCGAAGTGTACGATACTCAAGTTTCCCAAATTTATAATCAAAAAATTGGTCCAATGGTCCACTATAAACCAGGATTACATCTTTTGAGATTTTATCTTTGATATCAAAATAATTCGTATTTAATTGTGTAGTGATGAGTGGATTAGATAACATACGTTCAAATATTTTTCCATATCCATCCCGAGGAATACCTTGCCAACGACTGTAATAATAACTTTCATTATAGTTTTTTCGTATTGGAAGCCGATTTAAGATAAACTCTGGTAAATCCTTAGGATCCTTATTCCATTGTTTTTTTGTGTAACCGCGAATAAATGCTTCATATAGTGGTCTACCAATCAAAGAGATTGCTTTCTCCTCAAAATTCTTTGGAGGTGAATCGATTTTATCTTTTGCTTTTTCTTTTGCTAAAAAATCATCTACTTCAAAAGGTTTTAAATTAACGTTATAAAATTGATTGATTGTCTCCAAATTGATCGGCATTTGGTAAACTTTATTTTGATAGGTTGTTAATACTTGGTGAAAGTAATTATTGAATTCCGTGAATTTATGAATGTAATTCCAAACTTTTTCATTGGAAGTATGGAATATATGAGTTCCATATGTATGAAATTCAATCCCTGTTTCTGGATCAATTTCTGAGAAACAATTACCACCGATATGGTTTCTCTTCTCTATGACTAGGACTTTCCTCTTTAACTCAGATGCAACTCGCTCTGCAATTACAGAACCAAAAAAACCTGAGCCAATCACAACTACCGAAAACTGAGAATAATCCATAGAATTAATAAATTTACTGTAAGGGATACATCAAGAGATTTTTATCCTCAACAATAGAAAAATGCAGACTTCAAAAATAATATTGATTAAAAATGACTTTTTCTATGACAATGAAATAATAAGTTATCAATACAATGTTGAATTATACAAAAAAAAGCAAATTAATTATTTGCAAAGAACATCTGTTAAAGTTATTATATTTTTTGGTAAACACGAGTGTTTTCAAAAAAATATTTTTAAACAAAATACCGAAAATCTATAATTCAATATCCTTTACTAATAAATCAACAAATCGTCTGGTTTTGTTCTCCACCTATAACACTGATGGAAAAATCAAAGAAAGCTTACTCTTTTATCTAGCAAAATTAAAAGAGTTAAAAACTGATATCGTACTCATTGACACATCTCCCTCCAGCATACCGGAAGAAATAGAAAAAACAAAACCATTCTTAAGGCAATATATCTGGAGAGAAAACTTAGGTTATGATTTTGGATCTTGGAAAGTTGGGTTTTCAGAAATAGGTGACTGGAAAAAATATAACCAGATCATCATCACAAATGATAGTATTTTTGGCCCTATCTATCCACTTGCTCCAATTTTTGAAAAATTCGATTCACAAGAAATAGATGTTTGGGGTTTAACCGATTCTTATGAACTATCGTATCACTTAATGAGTTATTTTTTAGTATTTCAAAACAAAATCATCCAATCAAAGGAATTTGAAAACTTTTGGAATTCGATGGTATTTTTTCCTACAACTTGGAAAAAATTTCTGATTTTATCTTACGAGGTTGGAGGTACGAAATACTGGAAAAAACATAATTTTAAAACCAATACTTACATCAAATTTGAAAACCTGACACAGCCGATTTTCAAAAATTATTATAACAACCCTACCCATGTATTTTGGGAAAAAATCATATCTAAAAATTCATTCCCTTTTCTTAAAAAGGATCTAGTCAGAACATTAATTTCTACTAATGAGTTTGAATCTGTCAAAAATGTTTTAGGAAAGTACAATCCTGAAATCCTTAGATTAGTCGAAAAAGAGAATTCAATTAATTAGAGCGAAACTTCAATAACAGCTGTACAATTTTTTTACTAAAGTCAGGCATTCTTTCGAAAAGTATTCTTTTTACCATATATTGAAATGATACTTTTCCAAGGATAAAATCAAATGCAACTTTTTGTTCCAATGACCAGGATTGACTAGAAACTCCAGAATTATCATTTATGGAAATCGCCATATCTACATATTGATAATGTTTTTCATCAATCGATCTAAGAAAAATATAATCAGAAATAATGAGTTTTTTTGTCTCAAGATATGGGCCACGATTTTTATGTAAGGATGCTCGATAAACCAAAGATTGGTGTAAAAGATATCCTTTCGATAAGTTTGCATACCCTTTTACGAGAACTTCAGGATTTTCTTTTAAATTACAAAGAAACCAATCTCCATATACTACCTGTATCTCTTTTGAAATTGGATCTTTAAAGAGGTGATTAATCGTATTCTCATTAACCAATCGATCTCCAGCATTCAGAATACAAATCCACTCCCCTGTAGCAAGGGATACTCCTTTGTTAATTGCATTATAGATTCCGGAATCTTTTTCACTGACCCAAGTATTAATTTTCGATCCATAGGATTGAATGAGTTCTACACTGCCATCTGTTGATCCCCCATCGATCACAATGTATTCAATGTTAGAATACGTTTGGTTGATCACACTCTCAATTGTATGTTTTAAAAACGATTTATTGTTTAAAACAATCGTAATAATAGATAATTTCGGATGTATTTGGGTCATAGATATTGATTTAATTATTCTTTTTTATCTGTTTTTAAAATCAAAACAGTGCTACGTATTTTACCTTAGTTCGATTCCGAACTTTCTCCATACTTTACAAATTGTACTAGAATCATTGTTATCGGTAAAATAAAAATCGGTAAAAATTCAGTAAAAATCCTATATTCATAAATATTTGCTGTGTAAAGGAAAATCAAAAGAATCACTAAACCAATCGGTAACGTTTTACGAATCCGCAAAGGTAAAATTGAAACATTTTGTTTCATAAAAAGTGGAATTAAAAAAAGGAAAGGAAAAATCAAAAAAGAAAATCGATAATACGGTTCAAAAAAAATTGGATTCTTTATTTCATATGGCATTGATAGAAAAAATTCAATATTTGACCAGTACTGATCTTGGTAAACTTCACCGCCTTTCATCGAAAACATAAACTTTAAAATTAACTTAATTGATACCCAAATCAATAACAATAAACCAATTCTTTTTAGTAATTTATAAGTTCCCAATGATTGGAAGTAAACCAAAAAGTAAATGAATACAAATATGAGTGATGTCTCTCTATTGAATGTTGCAAAAGAAAAAAAGAGAGCGAATGGCAAAAATCTTCCTTTCTGCAAAAAATACAAAAAAATCACATTTGCAAGGAGCGCATAGGTATCATATAAAAAATAAAGTGGCATATACCTTGGCAAAAATGCAAACCAAGGAATCGTTAAAATAAGTAATCCAGTGGCAATCATACCAAACTGTTTTCCTTTGTTACAAACTCCAACCTTGTAAAAAATCTCAAATACAAGAAAAAATGCAACTAACTCCAAAAGATACACTGACTCTTCTGGAGTGAAATGAAACACAATAGTTAGTGATTTTGCAACCCAACTAGTGAAAGCCCTTGATACAAATGGCTGAGAGAAATTTTGGTTAACAAAATTCTCATGTCCTATGAAATTAAAATTGAGTTGATGATGGAATCCCGTAAATAGAATGGAAATAGCCAAAAAAATTAGGTATCTCGGAAAACCTAATATGCATATATATTTGATAGCAAATCTAGATTCCAGATTTTATCTCCTTAATTGAAATCATTTCCAAAAATTTCATTTTATCTTATTTTCCAAACTTTTCATCATCTTATCATGATCAGACCATGTGAGACTGTCGTAATTAATTTTCGCATAGTTATAAAAAATATCCGATCGTTCCACTAAGAATTTGATCAATTTGATATTTAGCTTTTCCTTTGAAAAAAGATGAAATGATTGATTTATAGAATAGGAATGGTAATTGTATTTTCTTGCAATATAGGAAAATGTTTTTTGATTGTAAAAAGATATATGTTGTCCAGTTAAGAAAGAAAAATACCACCAATTCTGCGGTGGTATTTTCTCTCCATATGATTCAGTCGAAAATATATAAAATCTTGGGCTCTGCTCAATTAAAATATTTTGAAAGTGAGTATCTGGCTCAAGCAAATGTTCAAGAACTTCAAAACTGATTAAACATTCAAAAGAATTTTCGAGACTTCCGTCAAATCCCTTTGAAAAAAGATTTTTTGAATATGGGTCTGTCCAATAAGCATCTAATCCAAAATCTCTTAACATCCGGACTAACAATCCATAACCACCTCCAAAATCTAAAATCTTTCCTTTAAATCGAGTAAATATTCTTCCCAAAAGTCCTTTAAAAAAAATCCGAAGGAAAATCAATAAAAACTTATTGAGCCGAAGATTTGAGTTCAAAGCAGATAATAATACTAAAACTTTTCTGGAAAGATCTAAATTTCTTGATACAATCCCAGTATCAGTGATTGAAATAGATTCTTGGTATGCTTCATCTAACCATGTAACTCGATCCAATTGGAGAAAATCACAACGATTGCAATGGTATAGAGAAGATGAATATTTACCAAGATATATCATATCTGAGTAGACTATTTGACAATTACTAGAGCAAATACGACATTTCATTCTACTTAAATTATTCTCCCTTGTTGCACTTTGTTAAAATCATCAAATAGTATTTAACTTTCAAAAAGGTAACAATCAAATTAAAAACAAACTGATATATTTTATTTGGATAGTAGTTAACTTCTACAAATATATGGTATAAAAATTTAAGTTTTCTTTTCTTGGGATGAATAAGAGGAAAAGCTATTGATTCAGAGCTTAAATTTGCAAATTGAGAATTTTCATCAACTGTATGTGTCCCATCACTTCGAAAACCAATGTTTGAAATTAAATTGACATTAGGCATTATAGAAATTCGATTTTCTTTCCAGTTATGGAAAGTCCATTGATGATCCCAAGTATCTACTTTTCCTGATGAAGAGCCATTGATCCAATTGTACCATTTCAAAACTTGACGCTTAAAGAAAAATTTTTTACTTAAAACGGAATATAATTCATCATGTGGAATTCCAGTTGAACGGTAACCATCCCATGCTCTTCTCCAACTTGCCCAACCCCAAATATGAAAATATGTTGAGTAAAAATAAGAGTCTTTCAAATGAATTTTATTTCTAAAAAAATTATCACCAGAAATCATTCCAATCTGATCATCATCTTTATACTTTCTTAGTAATTCCTCACAAAATGGGAAAAAACTCAAATCAGGAAAACAATCATCTTCCAAAATGATCCCAGATTCTTCCTGGGAAAAAAACCATGTAATGGCGGAGCTAACCCCTTCTCGGCACCCATGATTTCTATCAGAAAATCTTACTTCATAAGGTATCGATGTAGGAATAAGTGAAGTTAGGTTTCTGACTTGTTTTACCTTATCTTGTTCCCCAGGTTTTTCAATTCTCGCACCATCTACTGCAAAATAAATTTTCGAGGGATTTGCTTCAATCATCCTCTTTAATGTTTTTTCTGCTAAATCTGGACGATTAAACGCAATCAATAAAACAGGAACACTCATTCAGAACGTAATCCTTTTAATATTTGTTTCACTGCTAAATCAATTCGGATAGAATCGATAGGGATAAGGGAACCATTCCGAAATGAATCATACACAATCTTTGGATGTTTACCGATGGCCATTTCAATGATAGGAGGAAAAAATACAGTTAGATTTTTATATTGTTTTGGATATGGTACAAATCGAAATGCATGATTGCCATTGGAAAAACAATACACTTTCGGCACTCCAGTTCCCATTGCCATATGCAAACCACTAGAATCCATGGTTAAGACAATTTTAGAATTTCCAATGGTATTGATTGTTTCAGAGAGAGTCAGTCTGCCGCATAAGTTTATCACTCTTTCTGAAATTTCACTTAATTCCTCAGCGATTCCGAATTCCGCCGGCCCGCCAAGTAAATTCACTCGATAGTGACTCTGATTATTGATTGATTTCAGAATATGGCCTAGGTTCTCTCTTGAAAATTGACGAGTCTTGGAGCTGGATCCAATAAAAAATGAAATTTCATTTTCTTTTTGTTTTTTTCGTTCAAATGGAAGAGAAAATTTCACGTTAGCAAAAACAGAATCTAATTCTCTGAAAAAAAACAAGTTTCTATCGAACTCAAATTCTATCTCTTTTTCCGATCTAATGATATGTGAATAGGATTGATCATTTTTTAATTTCAGCTCCCGAATATGGTTTAGATCATCACCAAATGGTGAGTATTTGAATTTTGCCTTCAAAGGTAAAAGTAAAAAATCTATCAGTAGATTACGTGAATAAGTAGGTTGAACAATTGTATGAAAGCGAAATGTATTCAGTAAAAAAAGAATCCCGTATCGATAAAGCACATTGTTTTGCAAGGTGTTTAAATTTACCCAAATGACCTTATCAATTGTAGAATGATCATATGTTTCAAAAATATTTTTCCATGCAACATTTCCGACAAAAACTATTTTTCGATTTTGATTGAATTCAGAACCCTTAAAATCTTTTAAAAAATTTCTAAAAAGAATGTAATCACCGATATTATCAATTTTACATAATAAAGTTACTTCTTCTTTAAAAAAGGAAAAAATCCGAAACAAATTAGCTAAATAAATAAGAATACTTTTAATCATTGGAATGATAAACACTTACTTGTTTTCTGATCATGTTACCTAAATTTAAAAATCTTATAAAGAGTATACTTCCCATTTGAAGGAACAAAAGCGGATGTAAACTTTTGAAAAATACCAAGAACAAGGTATTTGCACAAAATTGTGAAATCAAAGTAGCATAGGCTGCACCAAGAATTCCGTATTCAGGGATCCATAAATAATTTAAGATGATATTTACCAATAGTCCAAACAAACTTTTTAATATCGTCAATTTTTGCAGGTTCTCTAATATATAATAATTACTACCGGCAACACCTAAAAATACGAATAATGATGCCCAAATGTGTATCTTCAATACAGAGGATGAATTCAAATAATCATACCCATAAATTTTCAAAATCACAAAGTCTGCTGCAAATTGAGTAATACATGCTCCTAACAACGCCATCCAGAAAACAATACTATGCAAAATGGCAAACCGTTTCTTATACTGGATTGATAACTCTTTTTTCAAGGAAATCAAATGTGGAAAGAATGAAGAAGAAATTCCAATTGGAATAAAATACCAAAATTCACTAAGTCGGACACCTACACTATAAATGCCCAATTGTTCATCACCTAACATGGAACCTATCATAATTTGGTCTACTTTCATATAAACAATTATCGCAAAACCAGACAATAAAATTGGGAAGGATTCTCTTAGAATCGATTTGACTCTATCCAATTTGGGACGAACATTCAAAAATGAGGAATGCTTGAGTCGATAATATAAAAACAAAGAAAAATTTGAAATAATGCCCTCTGTTGCAAACGAAATAAAAATCCAACTAAAACTATAGTTAAAATATATCAATATAACTCTAATCAATGAAAAAGTAAAATATATTAGATTATCAATGATGACAACTTTTTTAATCTCTAAGTTCGACTCATAAACATACCTAACGATTGAAAAAGAACGGAATAATAAAGGAATCCCAAGAATCAGTAATAACTGAAATAAATCCGACTCATTTCGCAAAATTATCAGAAATAGAAAGGATAGTAAAAAAGATAATAAACCAAAAATAGAATGAAACCAAAAAGAAGCAGACAAAATCTCATTTTTTTGATCTGGTTCTGAAACTATTAATTTTACCAATATTCCTTCAGAACCAAAGGAAACAAAAATTCCAAATAAAACAATGATCGAATTTACATAATTATATTTCCCAAACCATTCTGGACCAAGGTACCTTACAATCATTACACTGATTGCAAAACCAACTATGAGCTTAAATACCTTGTCAAAAAAGAACCAAACTAAATTAAAAAAAATAGATTTCAATGGATTAACTTCGTATAAGCCTTTAAGAATACTTTTAATAAGTATAAAATGAATAAAGCTGGCAACATCGGACCCAATACCGTGGGCTGAAATACGCCATAGATAAAAATAAATAACAATCCATAAAATATGGCAAAATCAATTGGATCTTTACTTTTTAATGAAACGGAATAAAATGATAAAAAGAATCCAAATAAGATTCCAAATAAAGAAACTGCAATCAATCCGCCATCTCGGTACATCGCGAAAAAAATTGATCCATATGCATTAAATAAAAGGGGTTTATGATATTCATCATATCCAATTAGAAAGTTTTGGTGCAAATATCCTCCTACAAGATCAGCTTGGGATATTAAACTATACCCAAATTTATTGACTAATGGAATAAAATATCGTTCCACACCACCAAAAGTAGATAAACCATAAGTGTATTCATGAAGAATCGAATTTGGGTTTTTCAGCTCTGTATCAAATATGACAAATGATTCCGTATGGTAAGTTACAAAATAAGTTTTGAAAACATCTATTAAACTTAGCTTATCTCTATCGCTTGTGATCTTATATAAAACTAAAATTAAAAAAAACAAAAACAAGAATGAAATAATTACAATTTTCTTCATCTCATTAACTTTCTTTCTTTCTCGATAAAACAAAAAAAACAGAAAAAGCGAAAATATCAAATAGTGGTATCCAAATCTACCGTACATCATCAGCGCATCCAAGATAATCAATAAGGCTCCAAGGACCAACAAACCTTTTTTCTTACAAAATGCGAAATAAGAAAATCCAGCAAAAAAAATCACAAATTGTAACGGGCCTATTACAAACGCATGTATCTTTGCTAATTGGATTGAATTATAAAATAAAGTAGATGTCCCGGTGATCAATCCAAAAACATCACTTCTGTAATAGGAAGGCGTCATTACAAAACTAATTAAATAAATTGCACGAAGGGAAAACATGAGTTGAATCGGTATCAAAACTATTAATGCTAATCTAAATAAAATGTCATAAAAATACAAATTAATAGTGAGATACGATTTCTTTAAACGTATAGATGGTAATAGTTTTTCAACCATAAGAAAGCTAATCACAATAAATGTAAAAAATAAAAAATAAACCAATTGAGTTTCATTTGATATTAAAAACAAACCAGAGAGTGAAAAATACGTGATAACATTTAGAATTCCCCACCAGGCCAATATAATAACAAGACCTATCCCTTGTTTACTAAAATAAGAAACAAGTAGAATCATAATGATATAAAAGGATAGAGTTACTAACATCTTTTTCTGATTCTCATTTCTTAGGAAGGAAATTCCCTATAATGAGGAAGGGTATGGCTGGTAAAAAAAATCTAAAATCGCCAAAGAAAAAACAATAAAACACTAAAAAATATATTGGAACAACATATAAAGGAATACGTCTGATTCCAAAATATACTACTTTGAGCAAAAATAATAAAACCAAGACTAGATTCAGAAAGAATGCAAAATCTGAAAGTATTAACAATTGATTCTCTCTATTATAAGTTACAATTCCAGTATAAATCAGATTATTCGCCATTGTTGCTCTCGTATAATCGTCAACATTCGACTTCAATGAATAAAGATTTATTTTGTCATTCAGATGATAACATTTCTCTAAAATAGAATCATTTTTTAACTTAATTCTAATTGATTGAAACTCTTCTAATGTGAGATAACGAGGAAGTTGGCTATAAACATTCGTTCCAATCCCAACCGACCAAATCCAAGGTGATGGCATACCAAAGAGTAAGTATGATATTTTTTTAGAAACAAGTAAAGGAATGTCTTGGTAAGATGTGGCCCAAAATTGAAAGACATTCTTCTTTAAATCATCTGTTGGAAATTTTGAAATATTCTTCAAACCTTCTTCATCATAGTGACCAGTTGCATACTGATTGTTTCCGATAAATAAATTAGTTGCTCCGTTATTGGAAACCAGACCTAGTTTTCCGGTTTGTTGGTAATTAAATACCATCCAAGGCAAATGAAACATCAAAATAATCGTGTAAGAGATAACTAAAAAATACCTCCGTTGATTCGAAGGAAAATGGACGAAACAAAAGACAATTGGAATGAAAATTGAAATTGGTTTTACAAAAATGGATATCGCCAAAGCAACAGAGAATAATTTAAGTTTATTTAATATTAGTAGATAGAAACTAAGTAATAATAAGAAAATAAATACTGTTTCACTCCAAAACAATGAATTAAAGAATATAAATTCTGGATAAGTGATGAAAAGAATTACGGCCAATATTCTTCTAAGTCTATTGAAGATGTAGTGATTTATTATTTTATAACCAATTACAACTGACAAAGAAGACAAAAGCACATTCAATAGTTTGAAATAGAATAATTTCGTAATTCCCAATTTCATCAAAAGAGCAAGGATAGCGGAATATCCAACAGGCCAATAAAAATCCACTTTACCATCATTTGCTAAAAAATAAGCATTCGAATAATAAGCGTAGCCATCCATGGTAGGATAAGAATCAATATTTAAAACCCATACCAGTCGTATCAGAAAAGAAATGAGAAAGATTAACAATTCAAAACGATACTGAATTAAGTGACTGAATACTAACCTTAACTTTTCGAATATACGATTCAATTATCTAGCACCAAATCCTGTTAATATCGTTTTTATTGTTTTGAACGTAATCAGTAGATCTAACCAAAATGAAAAATTTTTAATGTAATAAAAATCGTATTCAAGTTTTACATTCATTCCTTCTACTTCGGCAGCATAACCTTGTTCGACTTGTGCCCAACCACTAATTCCAGGTCTAACGACATGGCGATATGCAAAAAAAGGAACATCCTTCTCATACCATTGAGATAATTCAAAAGATTCTGGTCTTGGACCAATAAACGACATTTGACCAATCAAAATGTTAAACAATTGAGGCAATTCATCAATGCGAAATTTACGGATAATTTTACCGATCCGAGTAATCCGTGGGTCATCATTTGGATTGGTAAATCGACCACCTTCCTTATTGGTATACATACTTCTAAATTTAAGCATAGGAAATACTTTTCCACGAAATCCCATTCTCGGTTGGATGAATAATGCAGGGCCTTTGGATTCTAATTTAATGAGGATAGCAATGATGATAAAAAATGGCAAAAAAATTGGAATGAGGAATAAAGCGGAAAGAAAATCAATCCAACGTTTGATCGATTCATAAATTTCCGATGGTAAAAGAGAACCAAAAACATTTTCAGAAAGGTGTTTGATCTTCACTCTTCCCGTGACAAACTCTCTTATTTTTTTCTCTGAATAGACTGGAATTCTTGCAAGTGTACATTGTGCTAAAAATTTTTCCCATTCTGGTGTTAACATTGGACTATCAAAATCAGCAACAATTGCATTGTAACGTTGTCCTTCTAAATCAGGAGATTTTAATATGGAAAAAAGTGCACCATGTGATTTTACCAAATCAAAGCTGGATGAAGATGGCAAAATCGCATAACGTATTAATCGATACCGTCTACCTAGAAAAAATCCAGCAAAACACCAAAGTAAAGTAACGATAAAACTTATAACAAATATTTGTAAGGAATAAGAAGCACGAAAAATCAAAATAAATAAAATGGGAATTGCAAAACAAATAATGGTTACAGGAAATATGTATGATACAGATTCTGATGCTGGTAATCGAAAAAGTTTCCTTAAACTAAAAGTTGCGATTAAAAATGAAATGATACTTGCTGATAATGATGTAATTAAATTGGGATCGTTTGCCTTCCAAAATTGAATCCCCCAAATAGGGAAGGCGGAAGAAATGATGAGTACCATTCCTCCCGATATAAACTGAAATAGAAAATTCAACAAAATACGTTCAAACCATCTTGAATGACGGCGAGTCATTTCAGTCATTTAAGACAATACCTTCCCTTTAACTAATGAATTGATTATTTTTTCAGCAGTTGTCTCTATGGAAAATGTTGTCTCCAAAAGTTTTTTGGAATTTTTTCCCATTGAATTACGATAGTTCTTATCAAGTAAGGCTAAAGCATTTTGATACAAGGTTTCGTGATCCCCTGCATTGGAAACAAATCCTGCATTTCCCTCTTCAATCACCGTTTTTAAATCATTTCCCCTATTCACTGCTCCAAGAATCGGAACTCCGACTTGCATATATCCAAGAATTTTTCCAGGAAAGTTATGTGTTTTATGGTCTGGATGTAGAGTAAAAAGTCCTATATCAATTTGAGTCAATATAGAGGTAAATACCTCTTGCGAAACAGATTCTAACAATATACAATTAGATAAATTCTTGCTCTTAATCGTGTCTTGGACTAATTGAAATTCATCCCCTGCTCCAAGGAATAAAAACTGTACTTTCGGGAAGGTTAACATTCGTTCGGCAAGAATCAAAAGATTTTTCATATCCTGGGCATGACCAATGTTTCCACCATAAAAGAAAATGATATGATCGCCCAGGTTGAATTTCTTTCTAATATCGATAGGAACCATTTTTTTGCTATCTACTAAAGGTGAGGCCCAATTGTATAATAGCTGAGTATTGCGTATATGTTGATTTGTTTCTGAAAACCATTTCAAATTGGCGGGTGATTGAATACCAATTACATCAGCAGTTGCATATAGCTTTCTTTCGTAAAAACGAAATAAATAAGCAAGGATTGAGTGTTCGCCAATCATTCCATTGTCTATGACCCATTGAGGAAAAAAATCCCGGAGAATTAAGTAAGCCGGAGATTTCCAAATTTTCTTTAAATATTGTACTAACCCTGACCAAAAAATAGTGGGAGAATAAAATACAATGAAATCATGAGGATTTGAGTTTAACCAAACGGATAGAGCTTTTTGAGCGCGAAATGATAATAACATTTCATTGATGAGTCGGATTGGTTTTGAAACGTTTTTAATTCTGCCTGATCGGAAACGAAGAATTTTAATTCCGTCTAAATCATCTAATGTATAAGATTCTTTTGAGTCTTGATCCGGAGTCACCACTGTGACAACATGACCAGAATGTAAAAACTCTAATGCAAGTTCATGCATCATTTTACCAGCTACCTTAATGCTCTTTGGTAAATAGTCGTCTACGATGATGAGAACTTTCATTAACTTAAAAAATATATCAGTATCGTTTCCAAACGATTCTGTTCACATAATCGGTATAACTTAATATAATTCGAACAACCTTTGCAGAAACATTGGGCATGGAATAATCTCCTACCAATCTAGATTGATTTAGGAAATTGTTCCCTTCCGTTTCCAATAATGCAAGTGCTTGCAGGATCCGTTCTTTATTAAGTCCCACCATCATCACAGCCGCTTCTTCCATTCCTTCTGGTCTTTCATGTGCTTCTCTGATGTTTAAAGCTGAAAATTTTAAAATGGACGATTCCTCTGTAATGGTTCCACTATCTGAAAGTACTGCTTTCGACTCAATTTGAAGTTTGTTATAATCCATAAAACCTAATGGCTTTAATAACATAATATTTTTATGGAATTGAATCATATATTGATCTATTTTTTTCTGTGTCCTAGGGTGAGTTGATACCACCACAGGGAGATTATATCTCTCCGCAATTGTATTAAGCGTATCTACTAACGAACGGAAGTTTCGTTCAGAGTCTATATTTTCCTCTCTGTGAGCCGAAACCAAAAAGTACTCATTACTTTTTAAATTTAGTTGTTCTAAAATTTTTGAAGACTGGATTCTATTTTTATAATGATTTAGAACTTCATACATAGGACTTCCAGTTTTGATGATTTGGTCAGGAGGTAAACCTTCGCGTAATAAATATTCCCGAGCAATGGAACTGTAAGTTAAGTTGATATCGGATGTATGATCTACAATACGGCGGTTAATTTCTTCAGGAACTCGTAAATCAAAACACCTGTTCCCTGCTTCCATATGGAAAATTGGAATTTTCCGTCGCTTTGCAGGAATCACCGCTAAACAGCTATTTGTATCACCTAACACAAGGAGTGCATCAGGAATCTCTTTAGACAACAATTTATCAAAACCAATAATGATTTTTCCAATTGTCTCGGCTCCAGTTCCCCCTGCTGCCTCTAAAAAGTAATCAGGTTTTCTGATTCCCAAATCCTGGAAAAAAATCTCGTTAAGTTCAAAATCGTAGTTTTGACCGGTATGAATGATTTTATGATCACATGCTTCATCAAGCGCAATCATGACTCGCGAAAGTCGAATGATTTCTGGTCTTGTTCCAATTACAGTAAATACTTTTAACTTTTTCATTTTGTAATTTCAGCCGCAATAGTATCAGGTAACTCTCGATTAAAAACTTCATTTGCCCAAAGCATAACTATCAAATCATTTTCACCAATATTTGTAATATCATGAGTCCAACCAGGAATCGTATCAACTATCGTTGGATTCTCATCAGTTACAACTAACTCATAATATTCCTTTGTGATTAAATGTTGGAACCGAAACAGTGCCTTGCCCCTTATAATCAAAAACTTTTCAGTTTTGGTATGATGATAATGTCTTCCCCGTGTAACTCCAGGTAGTGCGGAAAAAAATGAAAATTGCCCTGCTTCCTTTGTTTTTAACATCTCAACAAAGGAACCTCTCGGATCTTCATATTTTGGTAGCGTATAATTGCAGGAAGTAATTGGTAAGAAACTAATGTATGTAGAATAGATTGCTCGAATGAAACCCTGGCCTACATTTTCAATCAATAGTTTTTCCCTGTTGTCTCTAAAACCTGTAATTAAATCTGCTAATTCTCCAAGCGTAATTGTATAAACCGGTGTTACATCAATATATCCGGATAAATTCTTTCCATCCAGTGTCTCCAAAAAACTAGAAACCAAATCATCAATATAACAAAGATTTAATTCTTTTTCTCTGTCATTCACAACAATTGGCAAAGACCTTGCTATATTGTGACAGAAAGTTGCCACAACAGAATTATAATTTGGTTTAGAAAACTTACCGAATACGTTTGGTAACCTGTAAATAAAAGTCAAAGCTCCTGTTTTTTTACCAAAGTCTAGGATACAATCTTCAGCTTGTTTTTTTGAAATTCCATAGGAGTTTGTTAGCAGTGCTTGGATTGAAGAGGAAAAAACAATCGGAGTTTTTTTATTTAAACTCTCCAAATGTGTAACAATCTTTTTAGTTAAATCTGAGTTTCCAATAAAAAATTCACTTTCCGATAATGGTCTATTCACGCCTGCTAAGTGAAAGATAAAGTCAGCTGTTTTTAAAAAATGAAAAAGTTCACTTTCAGTAGTATTCTTAGTGTGTAAAAACAGTTCATGATTTTTGTTTTGAGAAATATGGATTCGTAGGTTTGTTGCAATAAATCCATCAGCTCCTGTTATGAGTATTTTCATTTAAATGACTGATCCTAGGGAAATATAACCAATTATTATTTCTAAAACAAAAAACATGGTTAATTAATCCCAAGTTTCTGCATCTTTCCCATCCAAAATATCTCGAATAAAAGAAAGTTTTAAAAGGAGAGATTTCATTTCTTCCAAATTGAGTCTTTTGGTATTATGAGAATTATAATCTTCTGTGATAGAAATTTTCCCTTCCCCTTGCTCTACAAATTTGTCGTAGTTCAAATCCCTTAAATCAGGTGGAATTCGGAAATAATCACCTCTATCTTCTGCAGATGTAATTTCTTCTCTACTTAATAGAGTTTCATACAATTTTTCACCGTGTCTAGTACCAATTGTTTTGATTGGATGGTCCATTTTGTTAAAAAGATCAAGAATTGCTTTCGCAAGAATCTCTATCGTCGCTGCAGGAGATTTTTGAACAAATATATCTCCATTGTTTCCATTTTCAAAGGCATACAACACAAGCTCTACGGCATCGTCCAATGTCATCATAAAACGCGTCATATTCGGGTCGGTAATTGTAAAGGCTTGTTTTTTTAGGAGTTGGTCGACAAAAAGTGGAATTACAGAACCCCTTGATGCCATTACATTTCCATACCTGGTTCCACAAACAATCATACGTGATTCGTCAAAATTTCTAGTTTTTGCTACCATAACTTTTTCCATCATGGCTTTCGAAATTCCCATTGCATTGATGGGGTAAACTGCCTTATCTGTGCTCAAACAAATTACTTTTTTAATACCAAGATCATATGCAACCTGCAAAACATTTTCTGTTCCCATCACATTAGTTTTAAATGCTTCCATAGGAAAAAATTCACAAGAAGGAACCTGCTTTAATGCCGCAGCATGAAAAATGTAATCAACACCTGAAAATGCACCTGTTAAAGAAGAAGCATCCCTCACATCTCCCAAAAAAAACTTAATCTTTGGATTGTTATATTTTTTTCTGAGATCATCTTGTTTTTTTTCATCTCGACTAAAGATTCTTATCTCTTTGATCTCTGAACTTAAGAAACGATTCAGAACAGCTTTCCCAAAAGAACCAGTCCCACCCGTAATGAGTAATGTTTTATTATTAAACATATTTATTTTTTCCAGCGTTTAATTTCATTTTTTTATAATAACGTATTTGCTACAATATGATCTCTTTCTTCTATCGTAGGGTAATTTATCATCACTGCTCGGTACTTCCCTTTAAAAACAAAGAAACTACCAACTCCAACACCAATATACTTAAATTTTTGCACGGCTTCTTCAATATCTTTTAGGCTGCCAACTCCTCCGACGATCGTCATGGGAATTGATAATTGATTGTAAATTTTTTCAAGGATAGGAAAATCCAAACCATCCATCATACCATCATGATCGATTGAGTTTATGACTATTTCTCCTGCACCTAAACTTTGAAGCTCAAGTGAAAAATCGACAGGGTCTAATTTGGAATTTTTTGTCCCGTTATGAGTCCAAATTTCATACTTAGAACTTAGCTTTTTTTTCTTTATATCAAGTACAGCAACAACACTTTGACTTCCTATTTCATCTGCTATATTTGAGATGATATTAGGATTCTCTACAACTATAGAACTTAAAGCCACCTTTTCTATACCGATAGAAACAACGGCCTTAGCTTGACTAACAGTCTTTACACCGCCACCATAGCACATAGGCATTCGACTTTCATTAGCAAGATTTTGTAAAAGTTTTAAATCAGGATCCTTTGCATATCGAGTTGCATCAATATCAATTACGATCAACTCATCAGCTTCTTTTTCATTAAAGATTTTGACAGCATTAATCGGATCACCTACATATTTTGGCTCCGAAAACTTCTGTGTTTTCACAAGACCACCATCTTTCACTAGCAAACAAGGAATTATTCTGGGTCTTAGCATTTATATCTCAGCAAAATTTTTTAAAAGTATTTGGCCAGAGTGATGACTCTTTTCTGGATGGAATTGCACACCATAGATATGATTCTTTTTGATAGCACTTGAAAAACTATTTCCATAGTCTGTTTTAGAAATTTCGTTTTGTTTATCGGTGCATTCAAAATAATAGGAATGTAAAAAATAAAACCGTGAATCCGAATCCAACCCGCGAAACAATTCTGAGCCTTCTTCATTTGGTTGTACGTCGTTCCATCCCATATGTGGCATGGGAATCTTTTTTTCTAACTTACGAAAATCAAATTTTTTAACAGAACCAGCGATCCAACCTAATCCAGGTTTGGTGCCTTCTTCACTTGAATTTGCCAAAATTTGCATACCAACGCAAATTCCTATTATGGGAGTTTTTTTTTGAAATACCAATTCCTCTATTTTACTTCGCATTCCAGAGGCATTTAAAAGGTCTACTGCATGATCAAAAGCACCGACACCTGGAAGGATTAGCTTAGTTGCATTTTCTAAATCAGCTATAGATTTTGCAATCCGAGTTTCAATATTAATCCTTTTGTAAACATTTTGAAATGAGAGTATATTCCCTAAACCATAATCAATAATTGTTAGCATAAATATGAGTAATCGCTAAAAAGCTCCACCCCTTCTACCTACGTTCAAAAATGTAATTATATTTTCCAAAAATTTAAGTTTGTTATGATCATTTTTATAATCCCAGTAAAACTTCAAATCCATCTTGTGGTAATGATCCAATTCATCCGCACTTATCCCAAGCTTTGTAGCAATGAATTCAAAATCTTGTTTGAGAAATTCTGGATCATACGAAGGTTTTTTTAAAACTTCAAGTGATTCCTCCCGCGTTGTTTGGCCCGTTAATATCAGACTTGAAAGCTGATTCCTTCTTACATCAAAATTGAAACGAGTAGGCAACCAATAACCTTCATAAAATCGCGTAAATCTGGACTCAAAATGTTTCTGCCCATATGATTTCCATCCGTATTCCTTCTCCAAAGTTTCAATTGCCAAGTTTTTGGAATAAGGCATAAAATTTAATGGTTTTAGAACTTTCATCCCTTTAATATACTTCTGATAGATTTTATGTCTATAGACCGAACTGAAAGGATAAGTCTTCATTGGGACTGTTCCAAATTTCTTGATGATATCTCGTATATGAACTAAATCAGTACCCCAATAATAATACTTATACGGCATAATGACACATTCAGTTGCGATATTGCCGCCATTGAGTATATATTTGATATTATATTTGTCTGAGAATTTATATAGCACAGCTCCAAAAGCATGATCCTGCGGAATATCTATATGAGGTACTCCTGACTTAAACCATGCTAATTGAAAATCTCTCATTTCATTCCAATTGATAACTTCTGTAAATAGATCTAAGTTTAACTTATCTACAAGTTTACTTATATTATTCACGGCCATTTCAGAATTCCATCCGCCATCAACATGAAACACAAGAGGCTTAAGACCATATTCTTTAACCATCGTGTGCAACATATAGGAACTATCAACTCCACCACTTAGCCCTAATATGCAATCAAAATCTTTATTCTTTGCAGACTTCTTGATTTGATCTACGTAACTCTCTAGAATTTTGTGTCCTTTCTCATTTGGAAACCAATTAGGTTTTACATTGTTCTGAAAATCCCAGTATACACTGGAGATTCCATTTTTATCAAATGTTACATCAGGAAGGGTTGAATCAATTACAGTTTTCGTACAGATTTGGTAACTCAAGTTCATTTATAATTAAATAAATAGATAAACTATTTCCTCTTATTTTTATTAAAGTCCTTTCCAATTTCTTCCAAAAACGAAAATGTATTTTCGGAGCATTTGTCCCATGTATAATTTAATGCTAATTGTTTTGCTTTCTTACCTATATTCAATCTTAACTTATCATTTCGAACAAGTTGTTCTAATGTTGAATAAATAGATGCAACAGAATACGGATCAAAATAAACACCAGCATCGCCCAATACTTCCGGCATTGGCCCCTGATTAGAGCATGCAATTGGTAACCCCATAAGCATCGACTCCATAAGGGTAATTGGCATGTTCTCCACTCCAGATGCAAAAATTACAAAGTCAAATCTAGACTGTATTTCAGGCAAATTTTCATGATTTTTTTTTCCGAGAATAAAAATAAATTCCGCATTGGGGTCATATTCTTTTGCTTTCTCTAAAACAAATTTACCAAAATCAGTTCTATCATCTCCAACTAAAGTAATTCTAATTTGGATTCCATCTTTTCGCAAACGGAAAATAGCATCTAATACCTGAAGGTGATTTTTATACTCCAAAATTGGAGAAATATAAATACAATCGATTACATTATTCCTTAGTGAATTCTTTAGTTTTAAATCTTTATTGAAACCTGGATCAATTCCATGTGGAATAATCCTTACATTAGTTAATTTTCCTGTATGTTTTTGGATAACATTACTAGAATACTTGGTCAAGAATATGACACCATTTGCATTACGAAAAGAATTCTTCTGCACATAATACAATACCTTGAGACGAAGCCAAGCGAATCCGATACGATAGGATTTGGTTGAATCTTTTTCAAAATTTAACAAATCCTGGCTCATTGAAACATATGGCTTAAATGCAGAAATTGAACCTGCATCAGTATCAAACATTAAATCACAGCACAGACGTTGAGCTTCTTTGATTAACATGAATCTTTGCCAAATCAATTGGGATAAAAGAGTTTTTTTTAAAGCAGGTGGGGAATGTTTTGACAACCATGGAAAATCAGGAATTTTATCCAATAAATCCGGATAAGACCAAAGATGAATATGATCAATCCCATGCTTTTCAATACGGAAATAAGTGATGATTCCAATAATGTGATTGACTGCACCTCCGGAACGATTACGAGAAGCATCGATACCTAAAATCATAGCAATGATAATCCAAATAAATATACAAAAAAATTACTCATTAAATTTATTTCCTAAAACATCCCATCCAATTTTCTTTATTCAATTTTACGATTTTTGCAGAATATTTTTGGTTCCGATTTAAAGGTATCCTCGACTCCTTAGGGATATCTAATATTGCTTCATTAATCATTGAATCATTAAATAAGTATCGATCACTATAATTTCCATCCCTGACCAAAAAATAGTTTACTCCACTTTTCTGTAAATATGTAATAAAGTATTTAAAATCATCACAAGTATCAACAAAACGCATCCAATCGTCTGAAAAAGGTCTTCTCTTAGAAAATACCAATGAGGTATGATTAAATAAAAGCTTAGAGTTTACTGGCAAACTTTCATATGACATTTCAGACAATCCATATCCAAAAGCGTTCTCTCTCATCATATTTTTTCGACTCGAGACAGAAAATAATCCAGTCACTAAATTGATTCCAAAATAAATTGAAATGAGTAAAACAATCAATGCTTGAGAAAATATTGGAATTTGAATGAATCGTATCAATTTTCTTCTATTCTCTGAATCAGAGATAGTTAATAAATATACACAAAGCAAAGCGAAACTTTCTAAATAAAAACGCGAACTCTGCTGCAAAAAAAAACGAGTCAAGAGGAGATCCAACAAAAAAAGGAGAAACAATCCATTGAATCTTTTATATTTGAGATTATCAAAAGCCAAAAGCAAAATTAACAAAGAAGCGCCGATAAAGGTAGTCCCAGGTGATTTGTAATTTGGAAAAAACAAAAAATAAGGAAATCCAAGAGATGTATCCTGATATGATTTTAAATAATCTTTAAATTTCCCTAATCCAGGGATGTCTCCGTTTAAAGGATCAATCGCACTATAGAATACACTTACCCCCAAATATTTCACCCGATAATAAGCAAAAGGCAATATGAAAATCAGATAAATCAAAAGAAAAAGCATCGAAAACAAAAAGATTCTTTTTTTCGATTTAAAGTTGAATACTAAAAATATAAAGACTAACCATGCATATAACAAAAAAGAATACTTCAAAGATACGGAAAAAACGACAGGAATAATAAAAACAAAAAGCATTAAACTATTTTCATTTTTTTTCGAAACTAATCGAAAAATGTTAACGAGCCCAAAAGAAATAATTCCTAGAGGAAACATCTGCATTTTTGAAGAAGACACAAGAAAAATCAAGACAGGAATAGATAAGAATGTTATCTGGATAAACTTGGTAAATTTTTTATCTAAATTTCCCAATTTCTTAAAGCCCCTTAAAATCAAGAGAATTCCAACAAACTGAAGTAAGCTTGAAAATTGTTCAGCCCCAAGATTCAAATATACTAACCCAAAAATCTCTCCGGAGCCTATTAAACGTTCGTGAAAAAATCCTAAATCAGGAATTATATTATTTTCATTTAAGAAAATCAAAGGAATCGAGAGATGATAATTGAGGGAGTCCGCATCAGTCGGAGGTGCTATAGAAAGTAAAAAATAACCTATCAAATTTCCAAAAATCAAAACATCAGGAAACTCAATTTCACGAATTTGTTTAAAATAAAACCTTCTTACATTATAAATTTTATTTAGAACTATCGGTAAAAATAAAATTCCAAATATACAGATCAAAACACTTATCGATTTAACACCTGTAGGGCGAATCAGTTCAAATAAAACTAAATAGTTTATTAAAATTGAAATCAAGATAAACCCAAAAACAAGCTGATCAAGAAATCTCTTCTTAAATTTCGCAAATAAACTTTTTTTAAATATTTGATCTAAAAGAAAAAATAATATAAAACCAAATGAAGATAGACCTAATAACAAAATTACTGAAAATAAAAATGATATAAATGGATGCAGTATTAAATCGTTTAAATTTTTATACATAAATCTAGATTAAAACCACTAAGTAAGCATTCTTAGCGGCATATACGTTCGAAATTAGTGATTATCTAATTATCCCAAAGAACAAAAAATTTACTCAAAGAAGAGGTTTAAGCAAATGACTCTCAATGAAGAAAGAATATAAAAAGATTAATTTTGCTAATTTGGAAATGTTGTTATGTTCGAGTTGAAATCTACATAAATTAAGAAAAAGCGTTTTTTAAATAAATTCGAGATGGAAATATCATCCTCAATAGATATAGAGAATTAGAATTATCCATTTAATTATTTAACCTTTTTCAAAACAATAAGCATACTTTGGCCAAATCCAAACCAAAAAAGATCCAGCCAAGAAACAAAAGGAATTATTGCATTCATTAACAATGCGTCACTTTTATTTATTTTCTTTTGTTTAAGCAATTTCATCTTGATATACCAACCCACTGCACCAATCGGATTAAAATAGTCTGAAGCGATAATTTTTATATCATCTCGATTACTCAAAGCAGTCTTCCAACGTTTTATATCATTTTTCGTATATCTCCGGTAATGTCCAATGCTTTTATCAAAACTGGAGAAAAGAACCATCATTGCTGGAACAATAGCAACGAAGAAACCGCCAACTTTCAAGAGATCCAAACCTTTGTTTACAAAATGAACATCATCCTCCAAATGCTCCAAAACATTACTCGAATATATACAAGAAAATTTTTCTGTTTCATCTACCGATAAAAAATCGAAACCAATTGATACTATATTTGAATTATCTTTAAATCTTTCTTTCAAGAACTCATTATTTGCTTTGGAAATTTCATATAAATATAAAGGATATCTTTCCGATAGAATAGATGCGATAGTTCCAGTACCTGCACCAATTTCTAAATTTTTGTCACCCAAGTAATCTTCTATTTTCTCGGCAATCCATTTATTATATAGTTTAGCTTCTTCAACAGTTTCTAAAGCAACAATACCATTACCAGAATACCCATAAACAAATTCATTTTCTTGAATCTGCATTTTGCTTTTATCAGTAAATACAACTAATTCAAATCCAACAAAATTCAACAAAACAACTGTTCCTGTTGAAAGTATAATTGAGACTTCCATTCCAAAATTAATACTTAAAAACCAATAGAACAATAACAACCTAAGTATTATACCGAATAAAGAAATCCAATGAAACCTTAACAATTGCTTATAAATATTGGTCGCATCGGACTCCAACCAAGTTATATATTTATGCAATGGAAAAGAGATCAAGAGTGCAATTTCAATGGAAATTACATAAGAAACAAACATACTTAGCTTCTTATCTGAAAATAGCTGTAGAGCCGAAAAAAACAACGTAAACTTAAAATTTATAACAAAAACAACAAATCCAATAATTAAATATCGGTAATGTTTCCCTTCAATGATTGAAAATATCTTTCTTAACATATTATATTATTTTTAACATCGCCACCACGACTTTATTTTTGCTATTTCCTTAAAAAAGATAGGCTTCACTTTAAAAAGCATATCCTGTAATGCTTAATTTGATAATTTCCTAAAATATCAATAAAATACAAATATAGTTCAATTTAAATTACATTCTGTATCCCTATGGTTGAAATACTCGATAAGACTGCCATACAAAAAGCTGCAAGTAAAATAAACACTTTCTGATTAAAAGGGATGTATACTTTTTTATGGAATATTAGGTAAATACAAATGGGAGCTATCGGCAAAAAGATTCTTGGATAAATGTGAGCAATCCAAAAAGTAGTATTGTATGAAACTATAAAAAGGAAATACGCTGCAGCAAAAAATAACTCAGTTCGATAAAATCCAAACTCTCGAAGACCTTTATCTCGAAGGAATATAACAAAAATTGGAATTAATGAAACCAGGAAATAAATCCACAGCTTTATCCTATTTAATATACCTGTATCAAGCGCATACAATCCATTCAATAATGCAACAAAGGGAAATGATATCGGTGACTTAGAATCCCAACTGGACTGATAATTGGTATAGTTTGCGAAACCTTTTCCTAAAGCATAATTCAAATATAAGTGATAGCCGATAACTATTATTAAAAAAGTAAAAACAAGCTTCAATATCTCCACAAAGCGCTTCTTTAGAATCAAATCCAATATAATTGAACCTAATAAGAAGACTCCTAGAGGTCTAATTGTGTTTGAAATTCCGATCAACAATCCTACTAAAAATATATTTTTATTTTTCTTATACGCATAAATCGCAAGAAATAAAAATACCATGAATAAAGGCTCACTTCCTCCACTTAAAACTCGTTGTATCCAGTCATAAGAATAAATATTAAAAACAATTGCTGTAAAACTATTGAATAGTTTCGACAGAACAAAGAAAAGAATTATAGCGGCTATAATATTGATACCTATCATCGCATAATTAATACTCAAGAAAGTCACCTTTCCAAATAAATAGGATAGAATGGGATATCCCCAGAACACATATACATCTTTTGCAAGCTCGCAATCCTTCAAATCGATACACTTCACAATCGTTTTAAATGGCCCATTGTCTCCGATTTTATCCATTTCACCAACAAAATCGCTGCCCCAATATTTAATTAATATTGTATAATATACAAATGTAAAACCAAGAAATAATATAAGATAAAAAAAACCGTCTTTTTGAAACAAATTACGATGCAATTGAGACCCTTCAACTTTCATTTTACAACTCTCCTTTTTTATTAATTGTTCTAATTGATTCAATCCAACCCATCTAAGATAAGGCCTATTAAATAACTTTACAAACACATAATAGTCAAAATCAATAATTTTAAAAATTTAAGTGGATCCAAGTAAATAAATTTCAACATAAGAGCTGGGAAAATTTTTTTTCTACTATGCATTGCAATTTTTAAGAACATAAAAGTCCTAAGCTGTTTCAGTGCTAAAATCAATTTAAGTTTATCAGAATAGAATAACCGCTTCTCAAGTTCCCGAATCATTACACTTAACTCACGAAGTAACTCTAATTGTTTTTTAGACGATAAGTTATTGCCATGTATTCTGTAGCTTGCCAAAGAAGATGAGTCGTAATGTATTTCATATTCTTCCGATATTTTTAAAAATAGATCAAAATCACCAATATGATCATAATTCTCATTGAATCTAAGTTTAGTCGTTGTAAGTATACTCTTTTCAAAAATCACAGTTAATATTCCAAGATAGTAGTCACTAACTAATTTTTCCGTTATAAATCCTGAAGCTTTGTTGAATCGGATAGCTTTTTTTAATTTTCTTGATTTGGAGTCTATTAGGTCGTAATTCGAACAAGCAAAAGAATAGCCAGTCTGCTTTAGAGCATTTAGCTGTTTTTCAAGTTTTTCGGGCAACCAAATATCATCAGTATCCAAAAAAGCTATATACCTTCCAGTAGCCTTTTCTAAGGCCAGATTTCTTGCACCGTATAACTTTGTATGAATGGGTGAATAATAATATTTGATCCTAGTATCGTCGTAAGATTTGACTATCTTAGAACTATCATCTGTCGACTGATTGTCCCAAAATATAAGCTCCCAATATGGGTAAGTTTGATTTAATATACTATCAATTGCCTCTTGCAGATACGCTTCGCCATTGTAGCAGTTCATTATTACGCTTACAATATTATTTTCATTTCCTTGATCAGACATTTTCGTAATAATGAATAGTTTTCTTTAATCCGTCCTCTAAAGAAACTTTCGGCTCCCAACTTAGTATCCTTTTTGCTTTAGCAATATCTGCAAATAATTTCATGTTTTCTCCAACTCTATAAGGTACTTTTCCGAAAACAGGTTTACCTTTTCCGATGATCGACACTACCTTTTCAATGATCTGCCGTATCGTGATTTTTTCACCAGAGGCAATATTAAAAATTTCGCCATTGGCATCATTTGTTTCCAATATTTTGAAACATCCTTCCACTGTATCACTTATATAACAAAAGTCCCTACTTTGTTCCCCAAGAGATGACGGAAACACTGTATCTTTTAAACAACCTTTGATGATTTGAGGTAAAAATCTTTTATCATCTTGCCCTGGACCATACGTTAAAAACAATCTAGCAACCGAAGCTGGAAATTTTTCAGTCCTCCAAAGCATTTGTAAAAAATGAGAAGCAGAAGCTTTGGCAAAGGAATATGGTGAAATTGGATTTTCACGAAAGGTTTCCTTTTGTGGCGAAGGAGAATTTCCATACTCATCACTACTTCCTAGATATAAAAACTTTTTTAATTTTGATCTATCTAAAGCGGAAACTAAACCAAAAAGAGAAGTTAAGTGATCGGAAATTACTTTTTGACCACCATTTTCAAACAATGAATGATCGATGTAACCGCCGCAATGAATCACAAAATCATAACTTTCATTTGATAGAATGGAATGCAACGATACACAATCCGATAGATCAGCTTGTATTGAAATAACCTTATCCTTATTTGGATTTTTCGTTAGTGAAAGGGAAGTAACTTCCAGTCCACTATCGATCCCTTTTTGGACTATATGAGACCCGATAAAACCGGTTCCACCAATGACGAGTAGTTTTAATTTAGCCAGGGAGCCCTTCCCGATTGAAATAATTCTTCAAGATGATCTTTGTCTCTCTTTGTATCCATACATTGCCAAAAACCTTCATGTTGGTATGCCATAAGTTCGCCATTTTTAGATGCTGTTTCCAATGGAGATTTTTCTAGAATCGTTTGGTCGTTTTCCAGAAGATCAAAAAAATTAGGTTCAATCACAAAAAAACCACCATTAATCCATCCTTGTGTTGTCTGTGGTTTTTCTTGAAAGCTAATGACTCTACCTGTTTCGATTTCCAATTCACCAAATCTAGCACCAGGATGCACCGCAGTCACAGTAATCATTTTTTTATGAGATTTATGAAATTGTATTAATTTATCAATATCAACATTAGAAAGTCCGTCACCATAAGTGAGTAAGAAGGTCTCGTTTCCAATGATCTCCTTCATTCTCAAAAGCCTCCCACCTGTCATGGTGTTAGCTCCTGTATTGACTAAGGTAACGTTCCAATCTACTTTAGGTGAATTATAATGGGTGATTTTGCCTGTTTCTAAATTCACTGAAAAATCAGAATTTAAGGAGCGGTAGTTTAAAAAATATTCTTTCACAACTTCTGCTTTGTAACCAAGAGCAATGTAAAAATCATTGTGATTAAACCGCGCAAAGTGATTCATGATATGCCATAGGATTGGCTTTCCTCCAATGGGAACCATTGGTTTCGGAATCACATCTGTGTATTCGGAAAGCCTTGTCCCAAACCCACCTGCCAAAATGATTGCTTTCATCAAAAAGACTCCCAATAATAATTGATACTTTTTAAATCTAACCTGTCAGACTCTGTTGGTTCATGAAGAATGTCGGAAATGTTAACAACCAAACTTTTTGGTGAATCTATCCCTTGAAACCCAAACCAAATGCCAGGAGGAACAGAGATACGGCAGTAGTTTTTTTCGCCGATAGTTTCTACTCGAAATTCATTTGTTGATTCATTAAAAAAAACAAACTTCACATTTCCCACAGGAACAACTAAATTCATAAACATTCGATTATGTCTTTTCCAAGCCTTTATGAAATTAAATTCGATCCAAGAAAAGTATACTTCCCCTAATCCCTTAAAAGTTGCTTCCACAGATTTAATAGCATGTAATACATTTCCGCCCGGAGTCTCTATTTCCTTTAATGGAGTGACAATAATGTCTTTCTTAGTCATTTGCCCAAGCCAAACCTTTGGACTTTGCTTTATCTTGATACAGTCCAATTTGTCTATCTGTCATTTTTTGAATTTCCGATGGATCGCTATAATATGCATTATACCATTCAGAAGTAAACTGCACTGTTTCTTCAAATCCCATGACAGCCACCCATTTTAAATGAGCAAGTGCCTTATCACAATTTAACTTTAACAAACCTGATTCGTAGGGACCTTTTGTTTCCCCTGATATATCTTTCCATTTTACTTGGTTCCAATGAATAGACATTTGTTTAACCAATTCCAGAACACTATGATTTTGATTTGCTAATGGTCCGAAATTAAAGGGTTCACCATGTAAATCTTTATTTTGGTTTAAATGAACACCTAAACTTAGATATCCACTCAAAGGCTCTAATACATGTTGCCAAGGCCTGGTTGCCATTGGATTTCTAAGTTCTACGATCTCATGGTTTGCCCACGCTTTCACACAATCAGGTACGATACGATCTTCTGACCAGTCGCCACCACCAATTACGTTTCCTGCCCTTGCAGAGGCTATTCTTACCTTACTCGTATCTTTTGGAAAGTAGGACTTAATATGAGATTTAATAGCAAGTTCTGCCGCACCTTTTGAGGCACTATAAGGATCAGGTCCTCCCAAGGCATCATTCTCACGATAACCCCAAATCCATTCAACATTATCATAACATTTGTCACTTGTGATAAGAACTGCAGAACAATGTTTGTCTAAATTCCTTAGCGCTTCTAATACATGCAGAGTTCCCATAACATTGGTATTCCAAGTGTCCAATGGGTCATTATAGGATTTCCGAACAAGGGCTTGCGCTGCGAGGTGAAAAACATAATCAGGTTTAAAATCTAAGATGGCCTTTTCTAAACCAGCAGGATCTCGAATGTCAATTCTTAGATCAATGATCCCCTCTTGAAGGTTGGCAACTTCGAAATGATTCGGACTGGTTAAGGGATCCAGTGAAATCCCACAAATATCAGCTCCCATCCTTTTAAGCCATGCCGTAAGCCAAGCGCCTTTAAATCCTGTATGGCCAGTGATTAAAACTTTTTTGTTTTTATAATGTTTTGAAATACTCATTTTTATATTTATATCTGGTTTCTTAATTTAGCTTGGGAATATTCAATGAAAATATTATTTGGATATTGTCAAAAATTCAACTTAACTCAAATGCTTCTAGAATTCTTTGTTCGGTTGGTTCAGTAAACATTTCATTTCTGACTCTTTGAATCATGTTTAATCGTTGTTCAGATTCTTTTCTTATTACATTGATTAGTTTAATTTTGGCAGATTCAAAAGAGTCTAAGTCACAGGCCTCTTCCCATAACACACCTTTACAAAAATCAGGAAGATAAGAATAGTCGATCATGCCATTCTCTGAAATTACAATCACTGGCAACCCACAGGCTATCGCTTCTACAAGTGCTCCAGTAGAGGCTCCTAAAACTAGGCCGTGATTTGAAAACAAGTCATAAATATTATCATATACAATTTTATAGTTTTTTGGTAAAAATTCTTTAATCTCAGAGATATTTGTTGATGGATGCATTTTTATAGAGAAAAATTCTTCTGAATAAGCCCCCAATTGTTGTAGTAGTTTTAGTATGAAAATATTGCTTTCATGAAAGTATGATAAGAGCACTAATATTTTCTCAGATTTTGGCTCCACTATTTCAGTCTTGAACAAACGAGAGTATCGCATAGACGGACCGACTCTCATTTCAGTGTTTTTATCCAAATAATGAGCGCCGTTAACTAAAATAATATCCGGCAAGTGTTCGTGAAATTCATTTCTATCTATAAAGGAATTTAATAACTCAGGAGGGAAAATGAAAAACTGAGTCCCGTATATTTTCACTTCGAGATTACTATATCTAAATGCACGATTCAAACATTTCTCATATGGTTGTCCTTCGTACCATTGTACCATTTGCGAATTAGGAGGAATTATTTTCGCAAGCTTTAGTCCAAAAAGATACCTGAGAATTCCAAAAAAATTAGATCCATTTAAATCAGACCAAAAATAATAAACTAATCTTGGATCAAGTTCTTCCCCACTTAATTTAATTTTGCATAATAAATTTAGCATAAGAAAAGGATACACAGTTATGGAGAAAAAAAGTTTTAATAAATCTAAAGAGGAAAGCAATTGAAACTCAGTTACAACCCTACCCTCATATTCTTTAAGAATTTTATTAACTTTCCGAATTTTGAAAGGATTATCTGAACCAAAAAAACGAGGTATTATAAGATAATCTAAACCTCTTACTTTTAAAGTTTCTACCAAATTTGGAAAATAGTCAGATGCTAATTTCGTGCCTTTTAGAAGATTATCAACAATCGCATAGGTATCTATAATGACCAATTTCTCAGCATTCATAGAGAACTTTAAACTAGATAAAAAAAATATGAGTTTATTGATTGCAAACTTGAATAACGCTAAGTAAGAATATGCATAATATTTCAATATTTGTTTTATTTTAAAAAAATAACCAATCGTTCTATAATTTCGATAAGCATCATAGACTCCAACTTTGGAAAAGAAAAAGGAAGTAGAGTACAACCAAGACTTTGAAGCATTGGGTACAAAATTACTTAAGACTTTATAATATTTTTGCAAATACGCAGGGATTAAATCAGAATTCATTCTTTATCGTTTAGTTAAAAAAGAATCTTATTCTCCGCCACTTACAGCAAATTCTTGTCCAGTGATAAAATCACTTTTATCTGAGCACAAAAAAAATACCATTTCGGCTATCTCTTCAGGTCTTCCTAATCGATTCACTGGAATCATTTTCGACCGTTCTACCATATCTTTATTTTTATGAATTTTTGTATCTATTACACCGACTCTAATCGTATTACAAAGAACATTAGATTGAGCTCCAAATTTGGCATAGGATCTAGTTATTGCTTCCAGGGCAGATTTTGAAGCGCTATAATATGCCGAGTTCATTGATCCACCAAATTTCAATCCAATACTACTCAAAGACACAATCCTTCCGAATTTATTTCGAACCATAATAGGGAAAAACATTTGCATCAGATAAGCATGTGAGAAAAAGTTCACTTGAAATACTTCGTTCATTACTTCCATAGAACACTCTAGAAAATTACAATTTTCAATTATACCTGCTGCATTGATAAGAAAATCTATATTTGACTCACACTCAAAGACAGTCTGGACAAAATCCTCTAAATCTTTCTTTTTATTGAACGAACATTTGATAGTTTTCAAGTTTTCACTTTCAATATCGATTTCGGTAGAATTAAATTGAGCAATTACTTTAACGTTATTATCAAGGAATTTCTGTACAATTTTCTTGCCAATATCTGAACTTCCTCCAGTGATTAGAGCTACCCTATTCACAGTTGGTATCAAACTACTGCACAACCCTTACATGGATGAACTAGTTGTCGGTTACCTGATTTATGTGCCTCTCGTAAATTAGTGTATTTTCTCATCTGCCAAAGTTCACTGATATTTAGATCTGGAAATTTTCCAACATTAAGTTCGGATTTGTAATCACTATCGCATGGATTTGTGGTACCATCGGCCCATACAAACATTCTTCGATATAAATCTGAGCAAGGCTTAGTTTGACCATTTGCTGACGATTCATAAATATTCTCCCATGGATTGTAATTTACAAAAGCAATTTGATCAACCAATCCTCCCCATACTTTCTCCATTGAAACCATATCTTGCTTTTCAGTAACTTTAACTCCTGAAACTCTTGTAATAATTTTAGTATTGGGGTAGCTTTTCTCTCTTATAGTTCGAAATAGTTCAATGTTTTTAAGAACTTTATCCAATTTTCCATTTACTCTCAATTGACTGTAAAGCGGTTCTTCTGCTGCGTCGGCTGAAAAAACTAAAGTCTTCACAGAACCAGATAATAATGAATGGATTTTGCTTTCTGTAAGTAAAGATGCATTGGTATTAAGCTTTAAATTTAGAAATTTACCATTTGAATATTCTAAAATTTTGGAAATATCTGGAGCCATTAATGGCTCACCACGAGAAGCTAAAGTTACAAATTCTATTTCTCCATTTATTTCATCAACAATCTCTTTAAAAAATTCAAATGACATCATCGACATCGATGAATTTGTTTTTTTAAAAAAATTTGAGTCAGTCTGATAACAAAAGACACACTTATAATTGCATAAAGAAGAAGGTTCAATTTGTAGTGCGGGTGGATAATTATCCAACTCGAAATTTTGTGGAAATATTTCATATCGGTATCGATGATAAAAGAAACGTATCAATTCTTCATCTGAGTAAGTATACATTTCTTCTGCCGCAAATGGAGATATCTCAAATCGACTCTGCAGCGGATCTTTAATTTCACTAGTTAGATCGTTTTCTACCCTTTTTAATATTTCCGCAAAATTGGATTTATTTTTAATAGAATGCTGAATAGGTATTTTACCATCATGATAATCACGTAATACCCTTATAGAACGCATTTTTTGATAATCTACAGCTTCCTTAATTCTCGAAGAAATATTATCAAAACTATTATGCTTTTTATAAACTTTGGGTTTCAACTCACTCATATTTTTCCTATCCTAGACCGTCAGAGTTTAGCAAATCTTTGAATGATTCAATATAATTGCCTAAACCTTTCAGTTTTTCATTATTATAACCGTAAAATTGAATTCCAAATTCGGTAGCCGCTTCGAAATCATTATGCGAATCACCAATTAAACAGGATAAACTTGGATCAATTAATCCTTCCTGAATTAAATTTTTTATATTTTCCTTCTTTGTTAGAGGAGAACCCAATATTTTTTTAAAGTATTTACTGAGATTAAGTCTTTCACAAATATAATTCAATTCTGACTGATCGGAGCCAGATATAATGAACAAATCCTTATCCTTTAATAATTTTATTGCTTGAATGCTATCATTAATAATTAAATTTTCATCGATTAAATTTTTTAACATAATAAGCCTGAACTTCTCAAGCAAAACATTCAATTTGTCATTATCTAGCTCATTCTTTAAAATATCTTTGAAAAAATAGTTAAACTTGGCATATCTTGAAAGTCCACCATTCGATTCATGAAAATCTATTAATTGCTGAACACTTTCTTCTGGATAATCCTTTAGAGTTTCGCGAAAGCCAAGAGTTCTCCAAGGATTGGAATCCAAAATTACCCCATCAAAATCCCAAATAATTTGTCTAAATGATTCAAACATTAAGAAGGGACCAAATTATTTTCTATGAGCCATTGTTTGCAGATTTCAATATCTTCAATTGTATGCACGTCAAAAGCTTTTGAAACTTCAAATGGTTTAACTCGATTGCCCATAAAAGTCCAAGGTTGGTAACCTACTCCTTCTTTGATACTTCGTAGATTTAATACCCAAAAATTGTGGCACAAAAAATATGATTTTGGTAACTCTTGGCGGTTTGATGAAATTGCCTTTCCAGAAAAGTCAAAGAAAGGTTCCAAGTTACCTTCGCTATTTACCATCTTTGCTCGATACGGATGATGATCCATGTCCGAGTAAACCGGTACTGCAGCTGTTAAACTAGGATCATTTAAAATCTCATTTATACAATTAACAATCCACTCACTTTTAACCATGACAGTATTAGCAAGTAACACAACTAGTATATCTGGAAAGCGACCCATTGACTTCATTATTTCCAATGAATGTTTAATAACATCTGAATGTAAAGCTGTTGGAGTTGCATATTCAGAGGGTCTGAGTATTTTTTCATAACCTAAGTGATGTGCAGCATTCAATATCTTATCACAATCACTACTAACAAAATAATCATTTATTAACTCAGCTTTCTTTGCTTCCGTAGCAGGGTAATACAATAATGGTTTTCCGAAGACTGGGAGAACATTTTTATCTTTGAGAGAATTATTTCCTCTTCCAGTCAATAATGCCGTTACTCTCATAGATCTTTCTTTATCCTCAGGGAATTGATTTCTTTGAGTTTTTCCATAAATATTGCTATATCTACAGAATAAGCTAAATATCCTAGATTTAAATTTCTCCAATGCTTTAACATGTGCGGAGTATCGCAAAAAGTACCTAATGCAATTCCCTTTGCTTTTGCTTTAAATTGTAATTCCGTTATTTTTTCAATAATAATAGGATGCTCAATTTGTCCAGGAATCCCAAGTGATTGGGATAAATCATAAGGTCCTACAAATATTATATCTACGCCTTGTATTTGAACAATATCATCAAAATTATCAATTCCTTCTTTACCTTCTAATTGTATTACTATGATCGAATCGTTCGATTTTTGAAAATACACATTTCTATCTTGGTTTGAATATTCTGCCGATCGCACGAACCGACATACTCCTCTTTCACCGATTGGATAAAATTTTGATAGTTTTATCACTTTCAAAACTTGATCAACACTAGTTACTGAAGGTATTTGAATTCCATCCGCACCTAAATCAAGGACTTTTCCGATTAAGCTGGAGTCATAAGAATCTACCCTTACTATTGAAATTAGTTCACTTCTACTTGTTGCCATCAAATGATGCTTTAACATCTCAGTTTGAATTGGCCCATGTTCCATATCAATAATAACGAAGTCGAAGCCTGAATAAATTGAAGCTTCGATCAAACTGCTGTCTGTCGTTTTCGAGAAATAACCTAGAGTATTTTCGTTTATGGATTTTAATTTAAATTTTTCTAATTTATTCATTTATTTAATCAAAGAATAGAGAGAAGTAATTTTTAAATCATACAATGTAGGAAGTAGCGAAATTAATTTGAATCGATTTTTGACTAAATTGAAAATATTTTGATTCTCAATAAACATCTCGTGCATTTTGGATGTTATACTTTCTTTTGGATATCCATCATAACCTACTAAATAAACATTTTTTGCTTCCAAAATTGATGAAATTTCAAATGCCAAAATGGTATGCGTATCATTTATCGGGTGATTTATTGTAGATTGCTCAATTTCAAAAATTTTATCTTTTGCAATCTCGGGTTTATATATGCCTAACTTTCTTGGAGGTGGTGGAAGAATGCATATTCCCTTGAAAGGAGAATTGTCGTAAACTCTTTCTAATCTATGTCCCTCATTCCCAACAAGACAAAAGTATTGCGGTATGAAATCTAAATCTTTGAATAAGTATGCATTTGTTGAACTGGCATGTACGATAGTTATCGAACTCTTGTTTGTATAAACAAATGATCTTATCGCTTCAAAATGTTGTTGAACCGAATTACCTCCACCAATCAATAAGACATTTTCAAATTTATTTTCTGGTTTAAATCTTTCGACTCTAGGTTTATCAAGTAAGTTGCTTTTTTGATTTTGTAAGGCTTCAACTATAGAGTTTAAAGAATAGAATCTTTTAGTTATCCATTCCATCACATCTTTCTGTGGTAAAGAATTACTACCAGAAACCATGTAAGGCAAATTTGTCCCCCAATTATGGAGTTTCTGTAATTGACTAAACTTATCCACCAAATTGGATAGATAGTTAAAATCAAATTCCAATAAACCTTTGGATGAAAGATGTGTTAAAATCAACTCGGTCTTTAAATTTCCAGCACCTCTACCCATTCCAGTAACAGTAGAATCTATAATTTCGACACCATATTCAAGAGCAGTTAGGGAGTTTACAAGAGCCATTTCTAAATTATTGTGACCATGGAAACCTAGCGGTATACTTAATATTGATTTTACAGTTTGTGTAATCTCTTTTACATCTTCTGGGTATACACTGCCATAGGAATCAACCATATAAAAAAAATCGCAAGTTTCATTTACTAGTGGTAAATCCGTCAAAAATGATTTCATCGTTTTCCATTTTGACATATACATAACATTCAATGCGACTTTAAACCCTAAAGATTTTATTCGCTTAAGCAATGTTAATGATTTATTAAGATCTTTTGGATCAATTGCGACTCTTACTAGATCTATCAAACCCACACAAGGAAGCAATAAGTCCTCAATATTTGATTCAAAAAGGTCCTTACCATTCAGCAGAATTGCAAGATTTTTATTACTGATTGACTTGATTTTTTTTATCAGAAAAAGTGGAAGGTAGTAAAACTCACCTTTATAGTAATTTTCAGCAAACGCTTTATAACCAATTTCAAGAAAATCGATTGGCAAATGGTTAAATGATTCGAAATAGACTTTAACTAAATCGTTATCAAAATCCCAATTGGTGTAGTAACCACCATCTCGTAATGTGCAGTCCAGTATCTTCATTTATTCCTTCTAAAAAAAAACATACCAATAAGTTAAAACTTTAAAGCCATTTCAAATTCGAACATTCAATTCTACGTCTGTTTTCCAATCAATATTTTTTCTATGGTTTCGCCACAGTCAGAAATGTCAAGACTAGTGTTCAATAGTTAAACTCAGCAATATCAGATAATCTGAAATACGAATCTTATTATTTTCGAATCGCTTCAGCAATTATATTCCAAGAGTAATCCAACTTTGAGTCTACTTTCTTAATGTACAAATTTCGGTAGTCTTTGAAATTCATCTTAGTATTCAATATTTTATCGAAATCAATTTGCCCAAAATCTGTATTTATATCCACTTCTACAGGAACTTTCCCATGCCATTTAGCAAAAACACTCGTTGCCTTCTTGTAAACCCATCGCATAGAAGAAGTATTAAAGAAAATTGCTTCTTTTTCAAAGAGATTTATGAAATTAATGCTTGTACTAGAATGAATCAGGGCAAAACGGCAGTTTTTAATTAAGTCCAAAGTCCTATATTTAATGATAATGAATGATTTAAAATGTTCTTTAGTTTGATATTCCGATCTTGGATGGGCAGCTATCACCATCTTCGCATTGTATTTTTTCTCAAGATAATGAAAAAAACTTTCTAACCTTGGATAATAAGTCTCTTTTTTGTCTGCATACGGTATCTTAAAAAAATCATTATCGGGATGGTAGGGAGAATATTCATCCAAGAACACAATATAGTTATTAAAGTTTTTTTGTTCTATTAAGTTTCCATAAACATCAAAATAAGGAGATGATTTGAAACTAGTTTCCATGGATTGCAAAAACAAATCAAAATCCAAACTATGAGCCCAAATTATTTTCGTAGAATCTAGAGTTTCATTTGTTAAGTGTTCAATCGATCGACTTCCACCAGCAATCACGTATGTTGGTGCCAAGGGAGTTTTCCTAATCACTGCTTCTAAGGACCTCAGCAGAGCACGCCCAATTGATTTTGAAAGCGATGAAAAACCTTCTTCAAAAAGCTTCTGTTTAATTTTAATATATTTACTTTCGCTAACAGTTTCTGAAGTAGATGGAATTTTATTCGTACAATGTAGCGCATAATCGATGCCGAGTCTAACCATCAATTTCAGTAAATTTTGATGGTAGCCAGTTAATAAGATTACTAGAACTTTTTTGCTTCTTATCCGTAGCGCATTCTCTAATTCTTTTATTGTTGAGAAGTATGTGATATACTCTTTGTGGTTCCCTTGTTTTGAGGCTATGTATTTTTGTCTATGAAATATATCTTCTAACTGATAAACCTCAACTTGAAATCCCAGTTGACTTAGTTCCTTAATCCCAAAACGTTTTTCATCTCTGTCTGTAAATGGAGTCTCTACAAAAAAAATAATCGATTCATATTTGGGCATCTGTCTTCGTTATTTCACTTGTTTTAAAATTGATACCAATTTCTCTGCATTAGATGCTATGGTGGTTCTATCCATCTTAACAAGAATTGGTATGGCAACACTTCTGCTTAACTCTCTTTCAGAGGGTTCCATCGTATCTATCAATTCTTTCTTGGTCATCCCCAGCTCGTCCAACATATGATCCCAATAACGGGCAAAATGCCATTCAATCGCATCAGGAACGTTTTTTGTTCCCAATCCTTGTTGATTCATTTCTGTAACTACCCATTTTGCCTTTTCTGCGGTCTCCAATTGAAATATCAAACAATCATAGAGCGGTTGCGATTTTTTTGGAATTCTTCGAAAAGAAATATTAGGAAAACCCTTTAAAGCTTCAAAGTAAATGTTATAGTTTTCATTGTTTTTTGAAACAATGAAATCCAATTTTTTCAATTGTGCTAAGCCAATGGCAGCCTGTAGTTCACTCATCCTATAGTTAAAACCACGAATTCTATGTGTATCTCTTCCTCTCGGAAATTTTGCATTGTATTCATGGCCATGATCATGATATTCTCTGGCGAGTTTATAAACCTCTTCATCATTGGTGGTCACCATCCCACCTTCACCAGTGATAATAACTTTTCCTGCATCAAAACTCCAAGCACAAGCAAGTGATTGTGTTCCTAAGTATTTACCATTCCATCTTGCACCGAGCGACTCACAATTATCTTCGATAATTGCGAGATTATATTCATTGGCAATCTCATGGATCTTATCCATTTCACATGCCACACCTAACATGTGTACAGGAACAATTGCCTTTGTTCTCGGGGTAATTGCTTTTTTTAGTTCTACTGGATCTAAGTTTAAAGTATCATTAACATTCACTAAAATTGGCTTTGCACCCAAATCAATAATTGCTTCCACCGTTGCAATAAAAGTGAAAGCTTGGGTGATGACTTCATCTCCAGGCCTAACACCAGCAGCAAAAAGAGCTACTTTGATTGCTGCTGTACCGGAAGACACAGCTTGAGCATACCTTACTCCAATTTTTTCTGCAAAAGCCTTTTCAAACTCTCGAACTCGGTATCGACCATTTCGAATCGCATCAAATCCATGAGCAAATAAAATGCCACCATCATCAAAAAGCTGATTTATCTCTTCTCTTTCTTCTTTTCCGATTAATTCAAATCCAGGCACTTACAATTCCCTAACCTTGCTTAATTAAAAATTTCTTTGCAAACATGTCGGCGAGCAACACAACAGACGAATGAATATTACTTGCAACAAATCGATCAAAAACGCTCGCATCACAAACATACAAACCTTTACAATCTTTTAATTCAAAGTCTGAAGTAATCGAATTATGTAATCCACCGATCAAATGGTGGCCACTATACATTGTCTCTTGAATGTATTTGTCTGGATCTTTTTCCATTAAATCTAGTTGATCAATTTCTTTAACATGATCCCATATCGGTGGTGATTTTAAAAGTTCTATACAATACTTAATGGCAAGTTTTAAGAGAGTTACATCCGATTCCGTAGATAAAAACTTTGGATCTACTTTCAATTCTCCATTGTTAAATGAAACATAACCTTTCGACAATGGATGTATTGCATTAATGGAAATTGAAAAACTTGGCTCAGAGGTGTTAAAAACAGAACCCTTACTTCCGTGCCTACCCGATTCGGAAAATTGAAGGATTTGTATCCTGGTATCTATTTCACCATCTCTATCAAGGTCTAGATAAGCCGCAGAAGTGGCACCTGTTCCTCTCATTACAGTTGGTATCCCTAAAAAATGTTTGATTCCCAGAAACATCTTTTTCCAAAAACTTGCGTATACCTCGTTTAGGGAATTCAGCGGATGATTGGCAAAAACATTGACTCTTAAGTTTGTATGGTCTTGGATTTCTTTGCCGATATGTAGATCTTTGATTTGAGAATTTGGATCTAACTGTTGTTGTAATAATAAAGAACAGCTGCCAATAACACCGGCGGAAAGAATCACAAAATCAGAATCATAAGTGGAACGATTCGTTTTTACACCTTTGGCGTTTCCGTTTTCATCGAAAAGAATCCTTTCGACTTTTTCATTTAAAATTGTCTTAAACTTCTTTTTACCCAATACGGATAGAACCGATGTTCTAAAGAATGTACGAACTGTATTAAAAATTGGGCCACATGCTTCTTTTTCAGAAACACTCATATTATCGAGTGGAATACCCCGACTTTTTAAAGTTTCTAAAAATGAATTGTCTATATAGTTTAGTGGAGCTTTTTTAATGGTAATTTTACTTTTCACTACTTTGTTTTCGGAATAAAGTAGTTCGTGACTCTCATTTAAATCAGACACTTCAAATCCGAATCGCTTTAGTATCGGTATCCATTTAGATAAAAAACCAAATACATGAACGGCTCCATTCATCACAGAGGCTCCGCCTAACAAATTTGATTGATAAAAAGGAATTTTACGTCCATTGGCTAAATCAAACTCTGTCTTATGAACATACTCCGAATTTTTCCTTCTGAATAAAATTCCAATCATTAATGGAACTCGATAAAGCAGTGGATATGCTTTATATTCACTTTTTTCAAAAACTGTTACCGCAAATTTCTCCTGAAGTCGATTTGCAATAACAATACCTGCGGTTCCTCCGCCAATGATAATGACTTTTTTCTGATTCATATAATCCTTAATAATATTACTGAAAAACTTGATCAGCTGATTCATAATCATCTGGTCGGCCAATATCGATCCAAGATTCATGCATCGGATAAACAATTGTTTTCCTTTTGGTTGCCTTTAACTTACTAAAGAGAGTTGGCATATCTGTATATTCGTCTTGATTCAAATAACTAAAAATATCAGGGTTAAGCGCGTAGATTCCAGCATTGACGTGAGTTTTGTAGATTGGTTTTTCTTCGAAGTCGATGATATCAACACCTTTGGTATGAACTACTCCAAAAGGATGTTGCCATTCATGCATACGCACTGCCATTGTTGCAACTGCTTTATGATCTAGGTGAAATTCCAATAAATCACTATATCGAATATGGGTTAATACATCCCCATTGGAAACTAAAAACGGATGCTCAATCCTCTCACGTATAAGGCTCAAAGCACCTGCTGTTCCTAAAGGTTTATCCTCGTTTAAATATTGAATTTCAACATCCCATTTTTTCCCATCTTGAAAATACTCTTCAATCATATGTCCGAGATAATGAACAGAAATAATAAAACTTTGAAAGCCGTCTGCTTTTGCTCTTTCAATGATATGTTCCAAGATTGGTTTACCGGCCACAGGCAATAATGGTTTGGGACAATTTTCTGTATAAGGGCGAAGTCGGACACCCTTACCCCCAGCCATAATCACAAACACATTCTCCCTCTTTTCTGGCAGGAGAATTTCATCTAACACATGTAAACCTAATACTTTTCGATTATCATCAACAATGGGAATTTGATGAATTTTATTGGCTTTCATAAGTTGCAAAACCAATTCTCGGCTCATGGAAGGAGTAACTACAAAAGAATTTGGATTTAAGATACCCTGAACAGTGGCATTCATATCCATACCTTTTAAGAGCCCTCTGCGAATATCACCATCGGTGATGGTTCCAAGTAAACAATTTCCTTCATCAACAACCAATACAACCTGTAGTGCTGTTAACTCAAGATTCTGAATCGCTTTTTCTATGGAATCACTTGATCGAACTAGTGCTTTATGCCAATGGTTGGACATTTATTTATTACTCTTACTCGTAAGATTTAACAATTCGAAAAGCTTCAGCATACATTGTGCCTCTCTGCGATCCTCGCAAGATTGCTAATGCTTTCACAGAATCTAAACTTCTAGGAAAGGGATGGTCACCCAGTTCACCTTCATACTCTTTTAAAATTTCCACTTTTCGTTCGAAAAAATCAGAAATATCCACATATAAATTTGCCGAGATAGAATCAATTTCACCAAAATTTGTTTCTGATAGTATTTCCATCTCAAGGATAGATTTTATATTTAAATTTCTAAATTTCTTGGTAACAGAAATTCCTATTTGATGAGTGATTTTATGATCCGTATGCGGATCCTGGGCTGATGGTAATAGAACGATCTCGGGCTGGTGTTTTTTAACGAGATCCAATACTGGACTTATTAATTCAGAAAATGAATACTTATCGAGCCCGGTTGGCTCAAAACCTAAGTTATACACATAATCAAATGGATACATACGAGATACGTTATGAATTTCCGCTTCACGGCGATTGATCTGGTCTTTGGTCCAACCAAACTCTTCTTTCATATGTGTCATTATTAGCCAAATAAGATCATATCCAGCTTGTTTCTTCGACAATAAAAACCCACCTGCACCTAACGTTTCATCGTCGGGATGTGGTGTAAAAACTATAATTGATTTTTTATTCAAAGATAATCACCTACTTGTATTGTCTCTGGCAATTCATGATTTTCAAGTAATATCGCTTCTGTTGATAAACCACATTTTACTAAAATAGAAGATTCAGAAATTTTTAAAACTTTCCCTGGTTCAAAGTTTGAATAAGGAGTTTCTGCTATCTTTGCTTGCCAAACAGGATACTCCTCACCCTTATAAAGGATTAAAGCACCGGGGTAAGGTTTAGTTAATGCTCTGACTAGATTATAAATACTTTCATTAGACATTCTAAAGTCAATAACCCCGTCAACTTTGGAACGTTTTCTCCAGGAATTTGCCAGTCTATGATCTTGTTTTTTTGCAATTAACTGGTTATTTATGAGCTGATTTGTAAATTCAATAACCTGTGTCCGAGACTCGTGAATCAACTTATCATACAAGGTGCTTGCAGTATCTTCTTTCTCAATAATAATCTTTTTCTGAGAAACTATATCTCCATCATCGGCACCCTCACCCATAAAGAAGAATGTTGATGCTGTCTCAGTTAGTCCTAATATCAATGCCCAGATAACGGGATGCCTTCCTCTGTTTTGCGGAAGAGACGCTGGGTGATATCCAACAACCCCTTTCTTTGGGATTTGAATGAAATCTATTCCAAGTAAACTATTCCAACCAAAACAGTAGACGATATCCGGTTTCAGTTCACTAACCCATTCAAGTATAGGTAATTCATTTACATTTTTAGTTTTAATAAAAGGTATTTTATATTGTTTTGCAATGATAGAAGTATCATAATAATCAGAATTGAAACCTGTATCATCCTTGGAAATCACTCCAACAACGTTAAATTTACTTTCGACTAACAATTCCAAGATGTTCTTAGAAAAAATGACACAGCCTATGAAAAGAATTCTCATAATTGGTAACTAACATCAAAAAATGGTTTTTTTACATCTAAATTGTCGAAATCTAAATCCTTTAGATATTCGAATATTTTTTCTGAAGCACCACCTTCTCCATATGGATTAATTGTATTTTTCAAACTTTCTTGAAATTCGTTACTATATAACTTTTCCAAGGCTGACCGAATCGATGCATAATCACAATCTGCTTGGATTACGCTTGTCGCCATAATTCTTCCTCTTTGACGATCACCAAGGTTGATAGTTCCCTTTTTAAAACTTGGCACTTCCAGTAAACCACTCGAAGAATTTCCAATCACACCATCTACAAATTTTAGAACTGATAAATACCTTTGAATACCAAGTGAAGTATGGGCAATCGAATGGTCTGGATAATTTCTTACAAAATCATCGATCAGTTGATTGATGATTCGACCGTTGGTATCTGAGTTAGCTTTTGTAAAAATAAGACCATGACCTTCTCCAACATACTCCTTTAGCACTTCCAAAAGCTCTTTGAATTGTGCCTCAGACGTATCATGTTCCAATGTAGTAGGATGAAAGGTAACCATCAAATTTTTATCTTTGAATTGGAACTTTAGAGAATTTTCCAACTCTTGGAGAGAAAATAGTTTTGTGTTTTGTATGATATCTACACCTAAACCACCACATACATTTACTCGGTCCGGACTTTCACCAAGCTGAATGACTCGTGTCCGATATTCTTCATTCGCTACAAAATGCAAATAGGACATCTTTGTCACTGAATGACGAATTGCCTCATCAATCAAACCTTCCGTTCTTTCGCCACCATGTATATGCGCAATAGGAATCCTTGTTACCATCGCAGCGATTGCACATGCCAAAGTTTCATATCTATCACCAACTAGAAATACCAAGTCAGGATTCATTTGTTCTAATGCTTCTGTTATGGAAATTAAAGCAAGACCTATAGACTTTCCAATTGCTACAGAAGAATCAGAGCTTAATAGAATTTCTACCTTTCTATCAATCTCAAAACCATCACTTTCAATTTCCTTATAGGTAAGACCAAATTCTGGCGATAAATGCATACCTGTAGCTATGATTTGTATTTCGAAATTCGGCGCATCATCAACCAATTTCATCAATCTTTTAAGTAAGCCATACTCTGCTCTAGTTCCAGTGATAAAGCAAATTTTCTTATTCATTACAGATTACTCTTTAAATTGATGACGATAATATGGGAAAAAATCTTTAGTTTAGATCTCAATCAATTCATCTTCTAAAAAATCTTTGGATGCTGTTTTTCCCATTACCTCATCCCACCTCATTGGAGAAATTCCATTTCCAGGTCTCTTGGTTGTTATATTTTGTTCAGTAAAAATCTCACCTTTCCGAATATTCTCTTTTGCAATGAGTGATTTACGGGCAATTGTCATATTTCTTATTTCGGAAGGGAAAGGTTTTTTCACACCGTCACCTAACGCAATCTCAATATTTCTGATACCGCTTACCAATGCATTCAATTCATTTGGTTCTAAACTTGCCTTGTGGTCTGGGCCTGGTAAATTTCGATCGAGGGTAAAATGTTTTTCAATCATGATTGCCCCTAGAGCCACTGCAGCTAAAGATATTTCAACTCCTACTGTGTGATCAGAATATCCAACCTTAACTCCAAATGCATTTTGAATCGAAAGCATCGCCCGCAAATTGACCTCATTCATAGGAGCAGGATATTCAGTAGTACAATGTAATACAGTGATGTTTTCTCTTTTAGTTCCAGCATTTTCTAAAACCGATAGTGCCGCTTCAATTTCACCAAGATTAGACATTCCAGTAGATAGTATGACTTCCCCTTTAAGAGAGCCGATTTTTTTCAAATAGGGATAATTTGTGATTTCACCACTGGGAATTTTCCAAAGATCGATTCCAAGTTGGATGAGTAACTCGATGCTAGGTAAATCAAACGCAGTTGATAAAAATTGAATCTTATTTTGTTTGCAAACTTGAATTAAATGTTGGTGCATCTCAAAATTCAACTCTAGTTTCTTTAACATAGAGATTTGTGATCCATCTTCTTTCATGTTTGCCTTTTGGTATTCCGCTCTGCCTGCAAGTTTCGAAGAAATCGAATTTGACTGGAAAGTTTGAAATTTTACAAAATCAGCACCCGCTTTTGCGGCCACTTGAATGAGTTCTTCGGCAATTTTAAGATCACCATTGTGATTTACGCCTGCTTCAGCTATAATTATTGTTTTTTGTTTCATTTGACTAACTGGTTTGCTTTTATAAAAGTTCCATCCGGGATTTTCGAACCTTGCACAATGACAGTTCCGCTTCCAATAAAAACATTCTCTCCAATCTCAACATTTCCATTGACAATGGCCCCAGTGGCTATATGGGAAAACTTTCCTATATGGACTTCATGTTCTATGAGTGCATGATCATTGATAATACAAAAATCTCCGATCATAACATCTGCTTGGATAGTCGCCTGGTGCATAACAGTGATTCCTTGGCCTAACTTTGAATAGGAGGAAACGATAGCACTGGGAGAGATAATATTAGGGAGTTCTGCACCCAATGCCATTAGTTCATTGGCTATTTTTTTCCTAACTATGTTTGATTGGATTTGGCCCACAGTTATATGGAAGTTTTTGCATTTTTTAGATAATTCACTTAAATCGGAATCATTGCCCAATACTTTTACATCCAAAACGAAGTGACCAACTGGCAAATAGGAATCAACGATACCTAAAATTTCAAACTTTGCTTCTTTTCGAATGACATCAATCACTGATTTGCAGTGACCACCTCCTCCGATTAGTATGATTCCTTCCATTTCACTCCACTGGGAATATTCACTAAACGATCTGCAATGTGATACGTATTTTTTAATGAATCAGAAAAACTATTTTGATACATGGGTAATGTGTTTAGTGGATTCCAAGAAGGACGTGTCATCACTTTAGCCCCATTGGTTTCAGCCAGGAACTTGTCTCTATCTGATTTTGATTGAAATTCAATAGTATTTAGCCAGTAGTTGGAAACCGAATTTTCTATTTCTTTTTTGAAAATTACTTTTGTATTTTCAAAAAACTGAATATACTTCAGCGAAAGTGCTCTTTTCTCTCTTAAAAAATCATCCAGCTGCTCCAACTGTGCACAGGCAAGAGCGGCATTTAGATTGGGCATCCTATAATTAAATCCCAATTCATCATGAGAATATTCCCAAGGATGCGGAACTTTTGCCGTTGTGGTAATATGTTTTAATCTTTTTCCTAAACTTTCGTCATCCGTAACAACTGCACCACCACCACCGCAAGTAACGGTTTTATTGCCATTAAAACTGAAAACACCTAAACGACCAAAAGATCCAGTATGTTTACCATTCACATAACTTCCCAGAGATTCAGCAGAGTCTTCAACTACGTCTAATCGAAACATTTCCGCTATTTTACAAATCTCTTCGATCCTACCAGGATTTCCAAATGTGTGCATAGGAACAATGACTTTGATTCGTTTTCCTGTTCGTTTGTTTGTAACAATTTGGTCTTCAAATTCGCATTCAGATTCCAAAAAAACTAACAATGCCTCTGGCGAAAGGCTCATCGAATCTAAATCGACATCTAGAAAAACAGGGTCTGCACCTGTATACCTAATGGCATTGGCAGTGGCAACAAAACTCAAAGCTTGAGTAATAACCTCATCTCCCGAACTGACTCCTAAACTATGAAGTGCGATATGAAGTGCGGCTGTTCCATTTACAGTTGCAACGGCATATTTAGCACCAGTGATAGATTTCATCATCACTTCAAACTGGTCTACATACGCGCCAACTGATGAAACAAAAGTGGACTTAATAGTTTCAGTCACATAATGGATTTCATTCCCACGAAATACAGGAGCATGAAGGGGAATGAAATCATCAGCTGAATTGTAATGATCTCTAACTAGATCTAAAAACGATTTTATCATGGATAGTTGATTGTATAATTCCCATGAAAATTAATATCTTGTTCCAAATTTTTAAAAAGGTTCAACTGAAATGCTTCAATTAATTCTTTTACACCATCTTCCACTGTGTATTTAGGTTCAAAACCGAGAACTGACTTCACTTTTGAAAAATTAACTTTATAATTACGCGGGTCAGTTCCGTGTTCTTTAAAACTAACTTTAGAATTGGGAAGATACTTTAAAATAATATCCAAAATTCCTTGTTTTGTAAAATTATTGATTTCGCCACCTGCATTAAAAACTTCTTTATGAGTTTTTTCCTTAGGGGATTTCAAAACTATGTCAATTAATCTTGCGAAATCTTTTACATGGCAATAAGGTCTCCATGTATGAGCATCATATACAAGTAATTCTTTTCCTAAAATTAAATCCTTAGTAAACTCACTAACGGTAAGATCAAATCTCATTCTTGGAGATAATCCAAAGGCAGTTGCAAATCGCAAAACGACAGTAGAAAAATCAAAATTATTTTTTTCACTCAATAGTTCTTTCTCAGCTGCGACTTTCGCTTTAGCATACAAAGATAACGGAGAAAGTTCAAAGTTTTCATCTGCAAGTTCATTGTTTTGAATCAGACCATAATTAGAACAAGTTGAAATGAAAATAAGTCTTTCAATTCCCCTTCCATTCATAACCTTGAATAGATTCAATATTCCATCATCATTAATCTTTTTAGATAAATCTGGGTATTTTTTTGTAATTGGATCACCAACTAAACCTGCAAGTAGCACAACAGAATCAATACCAACTAATGCTTTTTTTACTGCATCTTCATCACATAGATCACCAAAGATAAATTTGTAGTTTTCATTCAATATGTAAGGGATAACAGTGCGTTGGTTCTCATACAAAAATCCATCAAAACAAGTAACCTTATAGCCATTTCGCAGTAAAAAATCAGTGATCACTGATCCAACATAACCTGCTCCACCAATCAAAAGTATATTTTTCATATTTTTATTTTCCTTCCTAAAATGCATTCGGCAATTTCCATATCATCTAATTCATCAATATCAATCGAATAACGTAACTTTGATTCGAACAAATGGGTTTTTCCTTCGACAACAAAAGCTTTATTGTTTTTTAAAAAATCTACTGAAGCTAAGTAAAAAGAACCATCCAGAAAGTAATAAGTTCCTGTATAACCCTGCCTTCCCGTAACTTTTTCATTAGGTTTCTCTAAAAAAAACCATGAATCCTCACCTGCCTTAATACATTCAAATGGATGTTCTCGCATTAAAGTCACACTCACAAGACTCTCCATTTTTTTTTCTTTGAACCTAAGGATAGCACTTTGCACTTCTGATAAAATTCGAATGGGTGAGGTAGGTTGTAATAGTAAGACAGAATCAATTTGCACCTCATTCGATTTCTGAAACCACTCTAAAGCATGCATCACGGCATCAATCGTAGCGGAGGAATCACTTGCTAATTCCTTTGGCCTAAGATAATCGTCGTTTAATCCTAATGATCTTCCATAAGCCTTGATTTCGATATCATCCGTTGATAAAAACGGAATCACATTTTTATCTATTTTTTTTGCCAGTTCAATGGTATAAAAAAGTAATGGATTCCCTGCTATTTGGTATAAGTTCTTTCCAGGTATCCCCTTGGATCCACCCCTTGCTGGAATAAATGCTAAAATATTCATAATTTGGTTAACTTATAAAGGAGAACGGAATCACCATTCTTATGAAAGAATTTGACCTTGTCTTCAGTCTCAAATAGACCTTCCTTTTTTATAAAGCTATCGAACCCAGTTTCGCCATCTAAAAAGTTCCTAAAATACTTCTGGTCTCCAGGAAAATACTGATGGATTGCTAAAATACTTCTTCTTTCTTGATCTACTCTCATACATTGATGAATCTTTTTAAATACAGTAGAAAGGTCACTCACGAGATACCAAAGAACTTCAGAAAGAATCACGAGATCAATATCTTGATACGGTATAGAAGTCGAATTCAAAAGGTCAAAAGTTTGAAATTTTATGTTCTGATTTAATTTCTTTGCTTCATCAACAGCTAATTCGGAATATTCAAGACCATACATTTCAAAAGGAGAGATTTGATTCAGTTCAATTTTTGGATTAGATTGGTTCACCGAATTACGAGCGTTTAATAATGCCAAATATTTCTTGTAGAACAAATCAGAAAGTGATCCTTTACCTGATCCCAAATCTAAGATACGATTGTAGGAAGAATTTTCGTCTAGCAACAGTTCCAGAAACAATCGATTCGTTATGGAACTATTTTTTTCTTCACAACCCCACGGATCAGAAAGATCTTTATACATTTCTTCGAAATCGTATCTAGGATTTCCTGTATTTGGGTCGACCCAATATTCATTTTTGGACGCGTATTTCATAAATTATTCTGTAAAAAAAGATTTAAAAAAATATAGTAATAATTTGAATCTAAATAGACTTAATAGTCGAATGGATACGTTCTTTTACTTTACCATCAGATAAGTCACCGTAAAGTTTTGTAGATATTTCCATGATCTCACGTTTTAGATCAATGTCATCTTCTAATAAAAGCCTAAACCGATCTTTAAAACTATCAAAATTTCTACAAATAATTCGCGATCCGAAATAATCAAATGTATCACAAATAACTGACTTAATATTATGAGAATAGTCATGAACTAATGTTGGCTTTCCAATGGAAATTGCCTCATCCATAAGCGAGGTATGTTTCCCTATGACTATATCAGAATTTTTAACTAAATAGTAACTATAAAATGAAATTCCATATTCCTTGGAAATTTTGATATTATGGAATTCCTTTAACCGATGCTTTATTGGAGAAAAAAATGGTAACTCCAACCAATCTATCATTTTATATCTTAAAGTGAAAAGTGAATCTTTAAATTCACTTGCAAGTGCCATAATTTCATCTAAAAAATGCTCCTGGGCTTGCCAATTCAGAAGAGGATTAACCTGGCTTTCTACCCAAGTCATATCGCAATGAAAACCTAACACTAAAATTCTTTTATTATAAATACCTACAGAATCTTTGTTCGAAATATTAGGGAACTTTCGGAAAAACTCATCTGTTCTGTATTGCCCAACCGAAAAAGATTTTTCGAAGAGATAATTTCTAGAGCTTTCCATAATCAATCGACTCTCGTTAGAGGATATGAGATATTGATCTAATATTACTGATGTAGATTTATAATATGCAGATATATACCTTTCCTGAACCCCTATAGTGAGGATATTACAAGACTCAAAGGCTAAAATTAAAGATTTAGGACAAATAATATCATAATCGATATAAGCTCTTTTAAGTTCTTTAAAATGGCCGAGATCCCTTCTATGTGCTTGAAATTTCAATGCAAGGATCCATATTTGAATCTTCAAAGGAAGAGAAGACAATTTTATTGATAGAAAATTTAGCACGAATACTAACTTAAGACTGATTAAAACTACATCTTTTACACCTAACTTCTTTGCAGGTGTCAGCTTAAACCAAGGTAGAACTTCCGATGGTGAATTATATCCAGAATAGTCAAAGTGAACTAAGTTTTTTGGTTCAAAAAAGGAATCTTTTTCACTATAGTACAAACCCTTTTCATACAAACTTCCATACTTTAAACCAGAATGAGTCACATAAGCATGTTCATATTTACCCCAGTCAAAATGAGGTTCAGAACGTAATTCTTCTTGAAACTTTGGCTTAAATAAAAGCAAACTTCGAATTTTTAAAAAGATACGAAATGCAACTTTAAAAACAAAAGGAAAAAAACCGAGAATGCCTGGAATAGGTATCACTAGCCTTAAACAGTTATCAGGAAGTTTAGGAATCGACAGATCATCAAAAGAGAAACTAATAAAAATGATTTTTCTATCCGGATAGTTTTCATGCCAAAAAATTAACTTACTACCTAAAGAAGTAAGCTTTAATGCAACAAAATCCAAAAGATATATAGACACCTTTTCATCTAAATTATTGACATTCGGAAACAAATTTCTTAATTTTTCAAATTGAAAGTGTTTTAGTTTTTTATCTAACCATATCCAGGAATATCCTTCGGGGTCACTATCGGCATCTGCGAATGTTGAAATCGTTTTGAGATCAGCAATCGGTAAGGGAATGATTCCAAATTTTTTCAAAAAATTTGCAAAGGTTTCGATTTCTCCGCTAGTAAGTTTTACGTAATAAACCCTTTGAAGGAATATTCTGATTAGTATGGCAAAGATAGAACTTACATAGGACAGTTCTGAAAAGATAATATCGAATGAGAAATGGAACAATTACTGATAGTATCCTTTTCCAATAAGAATGTAATTTTGATCTTGAAAATCTGGTCTTTTATTTGGAGTATATCGGAACTTACATTCGTTTTCGACAAGATCCAACCGAACCTGATCTACTTCAGATTTTCTACCATTTTCATTTTGAAATGGATCTGGATTCTTTAATTCCCATTCCCAATTTTCATTCCTAAACCATATTTTAGGATTTCGGTGTTGGTCTAACATAAATTTAAAACCATTTTTAGTCATTCCAATCCAATTTAAAAATTGGTTCAAATTTTTAGGTTCTTTTATTGAGTATTTTCTTATTAACTGAATTCCATCTTCCCTGCTGAGCCGACGGAGACGTATTTCTCGACAAACATGGTCAGTCACCTTTCCATATCCATGTTTAATAAACTTTATATAATCGTGAACATCAGAATAATTAAAGCAATCAACATCATTGTACGTATCAAAGGTTCGTGTTTGTTCACCACTTTCATAATCATAAAGCTCAATCATTTTCTCATGTTGTGCTTTGCTATCCCATCGAATATAATTGTTTAGATAAATTCCACGAACCCCGATTCGTTCAATCTCTTTGTCATGCGGATATCGAAACTGAACAATATCAGATTCTTCAATTCCATCAAATTCATCAATTAAATCTTCCGCTTCGAAACCCATCAAATCATGCTCTTTTCTGTATTTTCGGGTCATCTCTACTTCATTAAGATGAGAAAACATTCCAACTTGATCAACACCTTGGTGAGCACCCCAAATGATCAGTGGGATTTTAAATTTTACTGCGACTTGCACTGGATAAACAGTTTGGCCCGCAATACAATGCCAATAGATACTTCCCATTTTTCGAAGCGTGCCACGAGTAATTTTTTTTACCGTCTCTGGACTTACAGTGAGTGTCATGATATCAAGGTTAAATTTGATTCGAAGATTGGCTAAGTTGCGAATTCCCAGTTCCGTATTGTAGTGTTTGTTGTAAGTAACTAATAAAGGATTAAGACCTAATAAATTTTTTACCGTGTGAACGATAAAGTACGAGTCCCTTGCCCCGCTGACCGGAACAATACAATCATAGTTATTTCCAGATTGGTTACGGTAATCCTCTGCTATCTGCTTTAATTTTTGAAACCTCGTATTCCAATCCAGTAAGTCTTTTTCTTCATGGATTCGACATCCACTGCAGACTCCCTCTTCATCAAATGTAATATTGAGTGGATGAAGTTCTGAATATAAACAACGATTGCAAATCTTCATATAGTCTCTTTTTCAATTCGAAGAAAAAGCATTTCTTCTAAGATCTTATCATCTTTTTTCGTGAGTCTCATATCAGAATCAAATGTATTCTCTGAATAATTTGCATAAGTTTCTAAACGAATATTTCCATTTTTGTAAACAATAGATTTTGAAACATTAACACTGTGCTCCGTAAAATGAAAGAAGTTAGAAGCAGCTGCCGCGGAAACATTAGTTTTTGAAAAAACGTGAACCATATCCGAAGCATTTTTTGCACCACCGCAACAAATCACCGGTATATGGACTGAATTTGTAACCGACTCAATCAAATCCAAATCATAGCCTAAATAAGTTCCATCCCGATCCACTGAGTTCAAAAAAATTTCACCAGCACCATTGTTTGCAAGTCTATTTGCGTAATCAGCAGGATCCATTCTAATCACTTGTTTTTTTGTATAATCGTAAACCTGATAACCACTTGGAGTTTTAGTTACATCAATGGAAGCAACTACGCATTGATTCCCATAGGCCAAAGCAACTTCCTTAACGAAGGAGATTTCATTGTAAGCAATATGATTTAAGGAAACTTTATCGGCACCAGCGCTCATCAATTCATGCACTTGGTCCATTCTCCTGATCCCACCACCAACGGTAAGCGGAACGTAACATTTTTTTGCTGATTTACGAATCAAATCGTAGTTAGGTTGCTTTTGATTATTTGTGGCAGAAATATCTAAATAGACAATTTCATCAATACCCCACGAGGTAAGAAATTCTAATGCGATTTCTGGTTTACCTATAGGCAAATATTTACGAAAGCCGATACTCTGGACTACGATATCGTCCTTCACGATGACTACTGCTATGATTCGTTTTTTAAGCATGATTTATATGGAAGATAAAAAACTTCTAAAAAGTTTCAAACCACTAATATGGCTTTTCTCAGGATGGAATTGTACGCCAAATATATTATCCTTCTGGACAGAGGCTGTGATCTTTGTTCCATAATCACACCAAGAAGAGATAAATTTTGAATCGCATTCGAAGTGATAACTGTGATCAAAATAAAAATGAACATGATCGGTGTTATTTTTAAATAATGGTTCGTCCTTTTCGATATTTATATCGTTCCAACCGACATGTGGAACGGGAAATTGATTATTGGTATCAATTTTTTTAACTTTTCCTGGAATCCAGTTAAGACCTTCGTGAAGTCCATTTTCATCTGAACTTTTTGCAAAGAGTTGCATACCGAGACAAATTCCAAGGATTGGTTTTTTCTTCACTAGAACTTGTTCATTTAAAACCGATACTAATTGCCTTTTTGCAAGCTGATTACAAGCTTCATCAAAAGCACCAACGCCAGGAAAAATGAGAGCATCCATTGTCTCAATCTCTCTTTCATTGTCTGTGATCAAAACTTTTGAATAATTTAAATAAGAAAGTGCATTGAAAATGGAGTAAGTATTTCCAACACCGTAATCAATGATACCAATTTTGAGTTTGGAATTCAAAGTCCCACACCTACCGTAAATTTCCGTTTGTATTCACCCAGAGATACTTTTTCAAATAAATCCTTATTGACTGATTGATCGACTTGTTCCCAGAATTCTCTAACTGAGATGCCTATGTAATTTGCAAATTTTTCAATATAATACGGAGAACAGGTTCCATCATATTTTTGAACCAATGAAATGCCCTCCTCCCGAGTCATTAATCCATTTCGTATTTCTTCGTTCACATAATCAGTGATACGTCCAAAACCAAACTTTAGGTATTTGATCATTTGATTGAAAGTAACAAAATCTTCATCTAACGAGGTAATACCGTAAGGATCTCCGATTTCCCAAGGTTTTTCATCGCGAATATCTAACCCACGGAGAACAGAATAGTTCCCATTATTCAAAAGTGACCAATCCTTCCAAAAGTATCCAAGGAATGTAATCCGCAAGTTTGCTTGTTCCATTTCCTCTGGGCTCGGATAACAATACTGGAGAATTTGATTTTTCTTAATTTCTTCAGAAAGAAGCCAAGTTATATCCCCTCCATTCAAAGTATTCATTTTCCGAAGGTTGTTTCCATCACTTCCACTTTTTCCCAATATGGCTGTTTCACCCAATTGTAATGCAGAATTTTCCCCCCACCAGATAAGTGGGATCTGGTAGGCAATTGCAAATTTGGGAACACTGCTAAATAAAGCCAACTCAGTAGAACGGAAACTATTGGTATACTGCCTAAAACCTTTTCGCTTTAGGTCTCTCCAAATCCCAGGTGCAGGGTTGATCGTAACACAATCAAAACCATGAGAAATCATATTGGATATATTTTGGACACCTCGCTGTGTGACTTGCTCCGGAGGATAACCAAGGGAAACAAGAAGTGGCTTCATTTTTAAAGTCTCTTTAACAAAGAGAGCTTGTCTTAAACTGTCTTTCCCACCACTAACGCCAATGATACAATCATATCCTGAATGATTGTTTGCCTTTCCGAAATTAACAATCGATCCCAGTTCCTTTTTACGGTCCTCCCAATCTACGTCTTTTAACGATTCATGGTATTTACATGCAGGACAGATCCCATCACTATGAAAGACAGAATTTGGTCTTGTATCAGGTTGTAGGCAAGTTTTACAAAATTTCATTTATTTTTAATGTTGTAATAGATAATTTCTAACATCTATATTGTTTCTAATTCGAAAACTAATATGATTCATTTGATTCATCATAAACAGGACTCCTTATCAAACAATAGAATTTTAAAGGATATTTTTTGCCATTGAACTAAATGGAATTAAAGGCAAGTCCTTCACCCCAACATCTCCCAACTTAAACCCGTTCCCCTCTTCACATCTTGATTCACTCTCTTACCAATCACTATATCAAAAAACTTAGGTGGTAACCCAAGACCTGGCCGAATGCTTCTCACATTATTTTCTGTGATCATATCGCCAACTTTCATATCTTCCACGACATACAAAGACCTTCGAAACACTAACGATGCTTTTTCTTTTTCAGTAGGTCCGTAATTAATCTTACCCAAAGCTTGCCATGCTCGTTCCGTTTCAATGACAAGTGCTTTCATTTCCTCAGGTTCCAGCGAAAATGTAGAATCGACTCCTCCATCTTCCCGATTAAGAGTAAAATGTTTTTCGATAACAACCGCACCTAAGGCAACGCTTGCCACAGAAACCCCAATCCCCATGGTATGATCTGAGAGCCCGATCTCGCATTGGAAGAGTTCGCGCATATGGGGAATTGTGAGTATATTTGTCGTCTCGGGAGTTGCAGGATAAGTACTCGTGCATTTTAATAGAATAATTTGTTCGTTCCCCGTGCTTCTAATAGTATCCACAGCCTCAGCAATTTCTTGCACAGTTGCCATTCCAGTAGAAACAATAATTGGTTTACCTGTGTTTGCTACCTTTTTGATGAGAGGAAGATCTACGTTTTCAAACGAAGCAATTTTGTAAGCAGGCACATTTAATTCTTCCAAAAAATCAACTGCGGTAAAATCAAAGGGACTGCTAAAACAAAGAATTCCTTTCTCTTTACACCTGTCCATAATTGGTTTGTGCCATTCCCAAGGAGTATATGCTTGTTTATAAAGATTATGAAGTGTCTCTCCTTTCCAAAGGCTTTTAGGATCGGAAATAAAAAATTCACCCTCTGATTTATCTATGGTAATCGTATCTGCAGTATACGTTTGCAATTTGAGTGCATGTGCACCAGACTCTGCTGCCGCGTCCACGATCTCAAAAGCCCGCTCAAGAGAATGATTGTGGTTGCCAGACATTTCAGCAATGATGAAAGGCTTATGATCTCTTGATATTGAAACATTGGATATTTTTATCATAGGTTAACCGAGTTTTTTTTGAAAAATATATGTATTTTGGTCATAATCATTTTGTAAAAACTGATTAGACAGAAAGCATTTAGCAGATGCAATATTCTGTTTTTTTACTAGACCAAAAACAAAGATGCTATTATGGGGAATTCTTGTAATTTCAGATAGTCCTAATCGGATAATTTCTTTTCCAAGTCCTTTTCCTCTTTGACTTGCCGAAATAGAAAAATTAATTTTGAAACCATTTTCCGATAAATCGAATCGAATGACTCCAGAGGGTTGCCCAGATAATTCCAAAATATACCAAGGAAGACCCTCGTTTATTTTCTTTTGGAACCAAATTTGATGGCTCTCAAAATCAACCATTTGATGATTGAAAGAATTTTTTCTAACTTCAGGTTCATTCAACCAACCAAACAGAAGTTCGCAGTCAGCAATCGAAACAGGTCTGAGGTGAAGGTCCAATTTTTATACCTAATCGATATACGTGCTATGAAAGAAATTGTTTTTCAGCATCTCTACTAGTTCTTTTGGTTCGCTTACGACTTGGCCTTTTTGAAACTCCACAAAACCACGAATATTACCTTCTTGATTCTCTGCAGTTTTAATCATCACCATCGGAACTTTACATTGATCCAATTCATATGTGGTCTGCCCACCTGCAGTAATCGCAAAATCCATTTGGATCATTAAGTCGCGCATTTGAATGGCGGAAAGATTTTTGTAAAAGAATGTATTGTTATTAGATAGCTCTTTTAATTTCATTTCGTTCGTAAACCCAGGACCAACAACCAAATGTTTTTCTATTCTGGGAAAGTTTTTTACTAACAGAGAAAGGATCTCTTCGGAAAATAAATGCGGATCGCTACCACCGAGTGTCACCAAAATCTTCTGGGGAGGATTGTTTTTCTTTGGGATTTCAAATTTTTCTCGAAAGGGTTTTCTCAGTAAAACCTGGTCTTTACCCGTTAAAATTTTGTATTTTTTAGTATTGTATTCTAAATAAAGACCTGGATAACCTGGATTCAATATTGTGGACTGGGTGGGATAGTCAAGACGGCAGTCGTCATCAATGCAAATAAGTTCAGAGCAAAAATCTTTTAAAGTATTATAAATTTCTAATTCTGCTAAGTAAGAATCCACATAAAAGATTAATTCACTTAGGTCTGTTATTTGGCGATACTCATCCAGGAAATTTTTAAGCTGATTCTTATCTTTCCAATTGATGAACTGAACCTGGCATGGAAAACTCCAATTTGACGATGTATGATCTGTATGTAATATCATTTGAATGGAAGATTCACCCTCTTCCAATAGTTTTTCAGCAAGAGCAGTACACCTACCCAAATGACCAAGTCCTGTGGTAAGGAGTGCTTCTGTGAAAATCAAAGTAGGCATTGTAATATTTTTTGAATTATTTATGCAAGGTCAGTTCATACTACTGATCATCGTGTATAAAACTTCGGCTCTCTCCCAATCGTCCTGTGTGTCTATATCTTGGACTCTCCATCTCGGAAGTTCAACAATGGAAGACCAATTGTCAAATATCCGTTTGCCTTCAATCCAAGCACTTGGTTTTCCAAAATAAAACTGCCCTGCATCATGGAAGGCTTCTGGCAAATCCTGGGAACGAGTACCAAAATGTTCCGGAAAAAACATTTCTATTTTACCATCGGTATCTTTTTTAAAACCTCGAAAGATGGGAAATCCAAAGGAGGTGGCAGAAAATACATATTCCCATCCCCCTTCACGGAAACTCTTTTCAGCACTGATTAAATCATTTTTTAAAATAAAAGGAGCAGTGGCATAAATACAAGCTACACATTCGGTAGAAATGCCTTCCTTTATCATCCATTGTATGGCATGTCCAATCACAGGAATCGTTGCTGTCTGATCGTCAGACAACTCTTTTGGTCTCATAAATGGCACTTCAGCACCATAGTGCCTGGATACTTCTGCAATTTCCAAATCATCTGTTGATACAATCACTCGGTCAAATAACTTCGATTGGATGGCAGTTTCTATCGAGTAGGCTATCATGGGTTTTCCATGAAACAATTTGATATTTTTGCGAGGGATTCTTTTACTCCCTCCCCGGGCAGGAATGATACAAGTATTCACTAAAATAGAACCTGATGCCCAATGGGAGTAATCAAAGTTTCTTTCACTCGTTCCATATCCTCATTCGTTAACTCTGGATATATGGGAAGACTGATACATTGATTATAATATGATTCTGCATTTGGGAAAGAAGAAGGCAAAAACGAATATTTTTTTTGATAGTATGGTTGGCGGTAAATCGGAATGTAATGTACGTTTACAAGGATTCCCCCTGCTCTCAAACGTTCAAACACTACTTTGCGATCAGCCAACATTTCTTTTTCTTTTACCTGAATCACGTATAAATGTAACGAGGAACGATTGTATTCCATTTGCTTTGGTAAAATTAAAGGAAGATCAATTAATATCTTATCATAATAGTTTTTAATTTCTTGCCTTCTCTGAACAATCGAATCTAATCTTTTTAATTGTGAAACACCTAAAGCAGCTTGCAGGTCATTCATTCGATAATTATAACCAAGGTCAATTTGTTGGTAATACCAAGGACCATCAGGAGGTTCTGTCATTTCTTTAGGGTTTCTTGTGATTCCATGACTTCTAAGTCGGTAAATGGTATTTGCCAATTCGTCATCACTAGTTGTACACATTCCACCTTCGCCAGTGGTAATAATCTTCACAGGATGAAAACTAAACACAGTAATGTCACTGAACTCGCAGGAACCTACTTTATGATTTTTGTAAGTACTACCTATTGCATGGGAAGCATCTTCGATAATTCTGAATCCAAACTCTTTACTTAATGTGGAGATTTTTTCCATGTCACAACTCTGACCAGAAAAATGCACAGGGATTACCACTTTAGGAAGTTTGTTCTCTAACTTTGCTCTTTCTAATTTCAAAGAAAGTGCATCTACCGACATATTATATGAAACAGGATCAATATCCACAAAATCAACATCTGCACCGCAATACAAGGCACAGTTGGAACTTGCAACAAAGGATATGGGACTAGTCCATACAATATCACCAGGGCCTACATTCAGGGCTAAACAAGCCAGATGAAGGGCTGAAGTGGCACTATTTACGGCAATTCCGTTTTTAACACCGACATACTCGCATACCATCTTTTCAAACAACGGCACGAGTGGTCCTTGTGTAAGAAAATCAGATTTTAGAACCGACACTACTGCATCGATATCCGACTGATCAATACTATGTCTTCCATAAGGAATTTGGTTTTTCATGTTTGTTGGATCACTTTCCCTTCGGATAATTCAATTTTTTGCTCGCATCCATCGATCGTAGACAACCGATGGGCTATTATGAAAATCGTAATCGATTTATCTAGCGAATCAATTGATTCCATAACTGCTTTTTCCGTGTCGTTATCTAAAGCACTCGTTGCTTCATCTAAAAAAATCACTTCCGCATCTTTGTATAATGCTCTTGCGATACCTATTCGTTGCCTTTGTCCACCAGATAGTTTTACACCTCTCTCTCCGACAAATGTATCATAACCATCTGGTAACTGCTCGATGTGTTCAGATATTTGCGCTTTCTTCGCTGCAATTTTTAATTTTTCAAAATCGATTTCTTCTTTTCTATAACCAAAGGCAATGTTTTCGGCAATGGAAGAATCTGACAAAAAGATATTTTGCGGCACATGTGCTATGTTGTTTTGCCAGAGTCTTAGATTTTCTTCATTCAACTTAATTCCATCTACGTGAATATAACCTTTGGAAGGCACAAGTAGCCCCATCAGCAAATCCATAAGTGTACTTTTTCCACTTCCCGTTTGCCCAACAATTCCAACCCTACTTCCTTTAGGAACTGTTAAACTCACATTTGAAATCACTTCTTTCTTAGATTCCTCATAACTGAAACTTATGTTATCAATTTTTATCTCATGTTTGAAAGTTAATTTTCCAAGTTGTCGATTTGAATTCTCCATCTGAATCGGTTGATTCAATAATTCTACAACATTCGACAAATTTTCCCGACCAGCTCTTAGATTTGACCAAGAATAATAACTTTGTTGTAAAATAGGTAAAACCCTTTGCGCTGCAATGGCGAGTGACCCCAAAATGGGAAGTGCAGACATTAGTGAATCAGTTGATCTTCCAAAATGATAGGCAAATATTCCGATCAATGCCATACCCAGTGACTCTACTACATATCTCGGACTGGCACCATAATAATAATTTTCTGCTGAAGCCTTTCTATAAAGTGAATCCGAAACACGGTAGGTATTCAAAAAATAACTTTGTGTTCCATCTAACAAAATATCGCGAATCCCACCCATACCTTCCTGGAGAGATTTCTGAACAGTGGTTAAATTTTTTGTTAAAATTTCTCCATTTTTTTGGAGTTTAGTTTTTGAATACAATGCAACAAAAATATAGAGTATTATAAAAAACGAGAATGAAATCAAAGTAGTCTTTGTATCTATCACCAACAATCCAACAATGATAAATAATAAAATTACTACCGAAGAAAGCAGAGTTAAAATGGGAGTGACAATCTGAGTGACAACGCTACTGGCCTTTGACGTAATTCCAGTGATCACCTCTGCACTATTTCGGTTAATATGCACATAATAAGGTTGAAAAAGTGTTCTTTTGTATATTTCGTAACTGATGTCTGCACCAATACCAAATGACAATCTAGTGGTGGCATAAATCAATAAAAGTCTCATTGCGCCAGAAACTAAAGACGTAAGTATAAACCCAGCAGTCACATAAACCAATACTGACAAAGGATCATTTACTTCTAATACCTTCCACAAAAACTGTAGTTCTTCCAATTTAAAAATCTGTATGGGATTGGTAAGAGCCCCTAAAAAAGGGAATACTGCTCCTATACTGAAAATTTCTGCAACAGATGTGAAAATTATTAAAACGAACAGTAAAAACAATTGCTGTTTTCTACGCAGCTTAATTGAATTCCAAAAACTAAGATATAGTTCATCTAAAACCACAATAGAGAATTTCACAGATTTATCCTATCCAACCATCCTTACAACTTCCTCTGCTATCGCAGGAGAAGAGGTAAGCCCAGGACTTTCAATCCCTAACAAATGGATCCAGTTCGATTCTTTATGAATCACGAAATCCTTTACAGCTTCTCCATTCAAAAACAAACGAGGTCTTAATCCTACATATCCCGCACTCAAATCTTCTTCTTTATAAAAATCTGTTATCTTCCTTAACGACTCAAAATAAACGTTTCTCGATGTGATTATATTATAATCATCTTTCGAGAAAGCCCAGTTCGAATTGGGACCTGCGTATGCATCTCCTCCCAAATGGAAAGTATAATGAACACCCAATGCCGTGGACGTTTTTAATGGTAATGGATAAACTAAAGTTTCATATGGAAGTTGTTTGTTTAATCGAAAGTATTCACCCTTATTAGGTTTTATTTCATACTTATGATTCATTAAGTCATTTGAAGCTAATTCGTCTGAATATAATCCACATGCATTAACAAAATAGTCTGCTTCAAGCTCTTCTTTAATATTTGATTGTAAGTCCAGAGCAAATACTCCACCGTCCTCTCGAATCACTTTTTTGTTCTTCAAGATTTTTACACCGGCCTCTTCTCCCAGTTGCCATAATACTTTTAGATAAGTAGGAACGTCAACAATACCTGTTTTTGGGATCCAAAGTGCAGTATTGCCCAAAACATGCTTCCAGTGATAACCTGGATTAGACTTAAGTTCTAAGTCAGGGATTCCTAATCGATTACCATTAGCAAAAAGTTTTTCGATTTCAATTTGTTTGTCTTTTTCATCTTCAATTGTATCTGATAATCCCGTCGTTATTACTTTGCCACAAATGGAAAACGGTATCTTATTTTTTTCGAAAAAAGGAATCGCAACTTCATAACCGCGAAAACAAAACTTTGATTTCAAAGAAGTTTCGTCGTAGTAGATTCCAGAATGTAAAACTCCAGAATTACGTCCACTGATACCGTCACCTGCATTTTCTGATTTTTCGAATACATATACTTCGAATCCAGCTTTTGCCAAAAGATAAGCGATCCAGGATCCAATGATTCCAGATCCAACCACAATTACCATCCCCTAAACCACCTTCTCCCATTTCCCACCACAAAAAAAACCAATCAAGTTCTCTGCTGCTTCCCTCTCCATATCTTCCCTACAATCATTGGAACAAGAACCCATATGTTGGGTTAGAATTAGATTTTCCGATCCCACTAACGGTCCCTTATACGGCTCTTCTTCAAATACGTCCATTGCCGCAGCGGAAATTAAGTTCTCCTCTAAAACTCTATACAAATCCTTTTCGTTAACAATACCACCTCTTGCAGTATTGATTAAAACTGCATTTGGTTTCATTAATGACATTGTTCTGTAGTCAATTAGATTTTTATTAGCCTCTGTTAGAGGAACATGGATTGTAATAGCATCTGAACTTTTCAACAGAACTTCAAGTTCCACTTGCCGAATTTCTGTTGGATTCCAATTTTTACCTAGAGATAAATTCAACTTATGTATGCTAGATGAAACCTGATTCAATTGATGGATCACTTCAGTTTGGTCCATTAAATCGCAAACTAGAATTTCTTTTGGCAAATACCCGAGAAGATGCGAAGCCACTCTCTTTCCAATCCGTCCAAACCCTAAAATACCGATTGTCGAACCACCAATTCTTTCTCCGTATGGTCTTGTCCACTCACCTTTTCGGATTTCTCTATCCGCATATGTTACTTTTCGCATCGCATCCACGATTAAACTGACAGCTAACTCAGATACTGCGGGAGAGACCGCATCAGGAGTATATGCCACAGAAATTCCTTTCTCTTTACAGAGTTCAAGAGGAACACTATCGAGACCCACTCCAACACGAGAGATGAGTTTTAATGATTTTGACTCTTCCACTAAAAGTGTTAGATCTTCAGTCCCGGCAATCAGAGCATCAAAGCTTCCTGCTGCCTCGGCTACTTCATTTGGTTTCATTTTCCGGCCGAATGGATTTACGGTCACTTGAAAGCCATTCGAGATCAATAGATCCATGGCTTTAGGGATTGTGCGGCAAAACGGAAAGGTAGAAACAAAGACAGATTTCATCGGGATCAATCATGAATTAGCGGGAATTTAAGAATACATACAGAAACATATGATTGTTCAAACAACACTAGGCAAGTTACGTAAGAATTCCTTTTTGGATAAAATCTTTATACGCGAAACTAACTCCATCTTTTAGCTCAACCTGGTGTTTCCATCCCATTTTGTGGAGTTTGGATACATCGAGTAATTTCCTAGGTGTTCCATCTGGCTTTGTTAGGTCAAAAACCAAATTTCCTTGGTAACCCACAACTTCCTTCACTGTTTCTGCAAGTTCTTTGATGCTCACTTCAATCCCAGAACCAACATTGACATGTTCACCACCTTTTGGATCTCCTGTTACATCGTAATTATCCATTAGAAATACGCAGGCCCTTGCCATGTCTTCTGAATACAAAAATTCGCGAAGGGGTTTACCAGTCCCCCAAATCACAACTTCGGGTAACTTGTTCACTTTTGCTTCATGGAACCTTCGAATGAGTGCAGGTAACACATGTGAGTTTTCAGGATGGTAATTATCCCCTGGGCCATACAAATTTGTTGGCATCACTGAGATAAAATTTGTACCATACTGACGATTGTATGATTGGCACATCACAATCCCTGCAATTTTTGCAACCGCATAAGGTTCGTTTGTTGGCTCTAATTTACCATCTAAAAGTTGGCCTTCGTCCATAGGTTGTTTGGCAAATTTAGGATAAATACAAGAGGATCCCAAAAAACAAAGTTTTTTGATTCCATAACGGTATGATGCATCGATGATATTATTTTGGATTTGTAAGTTTGAAAAAATAAATTCTGCAGGATAGGTATTGTTTGCATGTATCCCACCTACTTTTGCGGCAGCAAGGAATACATACTCAGGTTTTTCTTTTTGAAAAAATTCTAATACTTGGGACTGGTTTTGTAAATCCATCTCGGCATGAGATTTACCGATTACATTCAAGAACCCATTTTGGTTTAGAATTTTAACAATAGCAGATCCAACTAAACCTTTATGGCCTGCTACATAAATTTTGGATTGTTTTTGCATCATAATATGGTATTTATTTTGTTTTTTTGGCGAGATCGATTCACGGTATCGAAGCCATCAGTTACAGTTAAGATTCAAAATTGATTGTTTAACTTAAACTTTCCAAACTCTCACCTAACTTCTCTACTTCAGCACGAAGTGCTTCGTATTCTCTTTTTTTCTTTTCATAAAAATGAAGAGTCATCCTAGCTTTTTCTTCGATTCCTTGTGGTGTGAGTAAATATGTGTACGCAAGTTTGTTTTTATTATTACGAAAATTATTCATCTTGATGAGCCCTTTGTCGAGGAATGCCTTCAAAATATAATTCACCTTTCCTAAGCTGAGTCCCAACACATCAGAAGCATCTCTTTGTGATAAATTAGGGTTCTCATCAAGTAATTGGAGTAACTTGAGGTGGTGGTCACTGTATTCGTATTGTTCTTTCATGGAGGAATCTGTGCCCGTTTCGGACACCATAGTGGAAAAGGAAAGCCACGTTTTGGATGGACCCCAGGCATAGCTTCGCCCCCTGAGTCCCATTCTTTGTCAAAATGTGTTCAGTCTTTGAACAAAGTAAAGAAAATTTTGTTCATTTTATGAACGAAAAAATCGTAAGATCCCATCCATCATCTGTTGGAAAAGCATAAGAGTCCCAACCAAAGACCAAATCCCTGCAGGAATGAGAGAAAGGAAAAGAAAAAAGGAAGATGTGGATTGGACATAATCCTCCTTTGTTTCATATAGAGAAATCCAGACTACATTGCCTTTTTTAGTTTTTGGATACCTTTGTTCCCAAGATTGCAGGAGAATTGGGAAATCTGTAGAATCTGGTAGGATTTTGGCAAACCGAGGGTGCACCCTAAGTTCTAACCACCTGTGGAAACGAAACAAATTTTGGTCCAAATAGAAGAATCGAATTGGCTCCGAGGGGTCCTGTTCTGACACAAGTGGGATCACCTCATAAAAAGAGGTATGACTCGTGTCCCTTCCCTTGGAATCGCGGGACCTATGTTGGATTGACTTCGAGAGAATTAAATTCTTGTCGAATGTGTATCCTTCTAACTCAAAAAAAACAAATCCATTCCGGGGCTCATTCTTTGGAATGGATTGGGGTGGCACTTCCCATATGGATTTTAACATTTGGAGTTCTACACGAAAGGCAAACTGAAGACCCCAAATGGAAACAAAAGAAAGGGACAAGAGAACCAACCATTTTCTTAAAATCCGAAACAAAAAAAGGACAATCGCAAAATAAACAAGGAGCGAAACAAAAACGGAAATTGAGTTTTCCCATTCTAACCATCCGAGATACCCTAAGTATGTGGAAAAAACCATCACAACGGATATGAATAGGATGGTAACTGGTTCGTTTCTTTTCATGATACCTGTACCCAAGACATGAGTGATGGCATACAATAACCTAAAATTTAGATTGTAAAGAAGATTGTACAGTTTGGTCGGAAACTTTACGAATTTTCTGCAAGTGTTCTCTAACCATCAAATTTTGCTTTTTACGATAGGATGGAAACGGGAACAAACGCTTTTCTATCTCCAGAGAATGCTATTGACTTTTCTTCCTTTTCAAAAGAAATCTACCTCAATGAAACCTAAAAAACATACGATCCCTTATGACTTTCTCATCAAACTCGTAAGTTTAGCAAAAGGACTTGTTTTCCATTCCATAGAAGAAAACTTCCCTGAAAAAAAAGAAGAATTAGAAGCCCCTTATCCCTCTGCTCTCCTTTGCAACCATGTATCTGAAGCGGACGTTGTTTCCCTTTCCATGGTTTACCCAAGACTCAATCCTAAAATCAAAATGATCATCCCTGCCAGAGAAGATATCCTCCTACCTGGATTTTTACAAAAAGAATTTCGTACAAAGGGTATCATGAAGTGGATTTTCAAATTCATCGATGCCACAAATATCATTCCAATTTTATTACGTTATATTGGAGCAGTTCCCATCAAACGCCCGTTTCGCGATAACGCAAGAGAACTCATTAAAAAAGGGGAACTTCGTGACAAAGTGGATAGTGAATGGACCGAAATGGTAACTCACATTCGTAAAGGTCGAAATTTGTTTATGTTTCCTGAAGGAACATACAACCATGATGGATTTCTAAACCAAGTCAAACGTGGTGCTTACCACATCAAATCAAAGATAGATAAACTTCATTTTAATAGTTTTACACTTACCTATGACCACTTGTCTTACCAAAAAACAAAACTATACATTAAATATGGTAAACCTTTTGAAATTCCAACGGAGATGCCAGCGGACCAAGTGGTGAAACTAGTTGCGGATACATTAGGAAAACACTATACAGTTACAATTGGAAATCTAACTTCCTTCTTATTACTCAAATTAGACAAAGAAACCAAAATCAAAAAACAACAAATTATCCAGTTATTGTCCCAATTTAAATCGCATATCGAAAACCAATTTCCAGAAATCACAATTGCTTCCGAATTACGAAAAGAAACGTTTGTTTCACAATTAGAAATACTTTTTGCCAAACTGAAAAAAGTAAATTTGATCGATTGGGAAGACGAGATCATTCGCACAAAAGAAGTTTTGTATCATATTCCCAAATCTTTACACAATTTAAAAAAATCCAATATTGTATTGTATCATAAAAACCAACTCACTGCACACTTCGCAAAATTGGAAACCATTTGGAACCAACTACCATTAGAAAAAGGATTTGAAGTAAAAACATGAAATCAATCAAACCGATCAAACTCATTTTAGTTTCCACACTTTTTTTCATCGGCTGTGGTTCGATTTCCAGAGGGTGTGCTAAATACTTTGGTTATGATGAAGTTTGTGTGGATGGAGTTCGTTACATCCAGTTTACTTCAGGTGCGAGCGTCAAATACAATCCCGATGGAACAATAGCGACTTGTCGCTAAAACTCATTTGTTTTGGGATCTACCCTACCTTTGGTGACTTCCCAAAGGAGGATGGAACCAGCACAAGAAACATTCAGTGAATTCACAACACCAAACATCGGAATTCTAACCCTTTGGTCACAGAGGGATTGTAATTGTACACTCATCCCTTTTTTTTCATTCCCTAAGACCAATAAAATTGGGGACGTAATCGAAGTGTCACGTAAATCAAATTCACCACTGGAATCGGTTCCAATCACTTTTAGTCCGCTACGTTTTTTTTCAGAATCCACAAAACGATGCAGAGCTTCAAAATTGGAAACAAACACAAGTTTTGTGTGAAACAAACTCCCTAAACTGGAACGGATGACCTTGGGATCATACACATCAATGGAATGCCCGATGACAAATACGATATCGACTAAAAATGCATCAGCGGAACGTAACAGAGTTCCAAAATTTCCATAATCACTTGGCCGATCAAATAATAGATAAAATGGTTTCTCTTTTGGTAAAAAAGAAACCTCTTTACTGAGTCCACTTAGATCAAATTGGTTTTTTATTTTGGCAGTCACGATGAGTTCAGATGGATTTTCTTTTTCTGACAGTTCTAAATACAATTCATCTTTTACTTCATATACGAGAGCATCTTTCTGGTTTTGGATCACTTCCTTCGCCCAGAAAGATAAAGCACTGTTTTCTCGAAACAAAATCCGTGTAATTTTCCAACCAGCAGTTAACAACTGCTTTATGGGTTCAGTACCTTCAACAAAAACTTCTTTTTCCTGACTCCGTTTGGTTCGGTTTGTTTGGAGCGCAGAAATGATTTGGAATTCTGCATTCCGAACCGACATCTTTAAAGGTTTCAATTTTATAATTTGATTCTTAGTTCCAAAAAAACTTTAGTTCTCTAAATGGAAACGGCAAGCCTTGTTCCTTGGTCTATCGCACGTTTTGCATCTAATTCAGAAGCAAGGTCAGCTCCCCCAATTAAGTGTACAGGAATTTTTGCTTTTTGTAAGGGTTCGAGTAAAGCACGGTTTGGGTCTTGGCCTGCACAAATCACAACGGTATCACATGGAATTTTTTTAGTTTCCCCTTTGACTTCAATGACAATTCCATCTGATTCAATCGCCTTGTAGGTAACTCCAGAAATTTGGGTTACCTTTCTATCCTCTAAAGATGTTTTATGGATCCAACCAGTTGTTTTCCCAAGTGTTGCTCCAAATTTACTATTGGAACGTTTTAACATGGTAACTTCCCGAACACCCGTTGGTGTCTCTTTGGAGCCGAGTCCCCCATCTTTATCAATGCTTTTTCGAATCCCCCATTCTTTGAGGTAATTATCAGTTGTAAACGAATGACCAGGGTCAGTGAGTAAAATACTCACATCAAATCCAATACCACCTGCACCCATCACCACTGCACGTTTTCCAACAGGTTTCCCTTTTAAAACAACGTCTACATAACTAAGAACATTTGGTCCATCGATTCCTGGTATCTCTGGAATCCTTGGGACCACACCTGTTGCAAGGACCACTTCTTCAAATCCTTGTTCGATCAATGTTTCACTGGAGATGTAAGTATTGAGTTTCACTTCGACTCCATATTTTTTTAACATCGTGCCAAAATATCGAATGGTTTCTTTAAACTCTTCTTTACCAGGGATACGCCTAGCAATATTCAATTGCCCACCTAACTCTGGTTGCGCATCAAATAGTGTTACAGAATGTCCACGTTCCGCAAGTGTTTTTGCACAAGACATCCCTCCAGGACCTGCACCAACAACTGCTACCTTTTTCACGTGATCCGTTTTTTGAATGTTTAATTCGGTTTCATGACAAGCTCTTGGGTTCACCAAACAACTTGCAGTTTTTCCTTGGAAAATATGATCTAAACATGCTTGGTTACAGGCAATACAAGTATTGATCTCTTCTGGTTTTCCTGCCATTGCCTTTTCTACAAAAAAGGAATCAGCAAGGAATGGACGTGCCATTGATACTAAATCAGCATCACCTCGAGATAAAACTGACTCGGCTACTTCAGGAGTATTAATTCGATTGGATGTAACCAGTGGAATGGAGACATGCCCTTTCACTTTTGCGGTAACCCAAGTAAAGGCAGCTCTTGGAACCATCATCGCAATTGTTGGGATTCTTGCTTCATGCCAACCGATTCCTGTGTTGATGATAGTGGCACCAGCTTTTTCAACTTCTTTTGCCAGGTGTAAAACTTCATCAATATTACCACCTTCTTCCACCAAATCTAACATCGACAGACGGTAAATGATGATAAAATCAGTTCCCACTCGTTTTCTGACTGCTTTTATGATTTCAATTGGGAATTTGATACGATTTTCAAAACTCCCTCCCCAATCATCAGTTCTGTTATTGGTTCTTTTGGCAATAAACTGATTGATAAGATAACCTTCACTGCCCATGATTTCGACTCCATCATAACCAGCTAATTTAGCTAATTCAGAACATCTAACAAAGTCATCGATGGTTTTCCAGATTTCTTCTTCTGTTAAGGGATGAGGTTTGAACATATTGATGGGCGCACGTAAATTGGAAGCACCTACAATTTTATCATGGTATCCATATCTGCCTGTATGCAAAATCTGCATGGCAATTTTTCCACCTTCTTTGTGGACTGCGTCTGTGACAACACGGTGGTGCATTGCTTCTTCTTCCGTTTCCATCACACTGCCACCCTTCGACACACGTCCGGCCTCATTCGGTGCAATGCCACCAGTCACAATGAGAGCGACTCCACCCTTTGCCCTTTCCCCATAAAAAACGGCCATACGTTCGTATCCATTCGGAGCCTCTTCAAGGCCTGTGTGCATGGAACCCATAATGGTTCGGTTTTTTAATGTAGTGAATCCAAGGGATAAAGGAGAAAGTAAAGTTGGGTAAGCTGTCATAAAGACCCAAGTGTAGAAATTCTAGGATTTTGGCAAGATTTACTTGCAATCTAAAAGAGAACGGATAAAACTTTGTCCTGTGGAAATTCTCACGGAAAATAAAAATGGGAAAAAGGGAATTCTTTTTGTAGATGATGAGTCCATCATTTTACTCAGCATGAAATCCCAAGTGAAACACCATTTTGGAGAGAGGTTCAAATACCTAACGGCAGAAAATGCCAACGAAGCCTGGGACTTAATTTTAGAATTAGAAGAAGAAGGAAATTCTGTTGCGGTCATTATCTCCGATTGGTCCATGCCAGGAATGAATGGTGATGAATTTTTACGCAAAGTTCACAAACGATTTCCATCCATAGAAAAAGTCATCATCACAGGTTTTGCCGATGAAAAATTAGTAACGGCCTTGGAAAAAGAAATTGGCCTTGTCACTTGTTTGAAAAAACCTTGGGACGAAAAGGAACTCATTACAGCCATCACACAAGCCATCGATCATGATTAACCTTTTGGTAAATAAATCGAAAATATAGTTTCTCCTGGTTTGGATGACAAATCAATCCGACCACCGTGACGTTTTATAATTTTATTCACGATATCAAGACCTAACCCACTTCCTTCTCCTGGAGGTTTGGTTGTAAAAAAAGGATCAAAGATTTTGGAACGGATCCCTGGATCAATCCCTGGTCCAGAATCTTGTAAGGATACTAGAACTTCCGTATCACAATCTTTGATTGTGATCATCAAATGTCCTTTAAATGACATAGCTTGTAAGGAATTATAAATTAGATTCGTCCAGACATGTAATAAATCGTCCGGATAACAATCTATAGGTGGAATATCATCGTAATTTTTGATTAAGGTAATTCCCCTCTTCAATTGGTTTTGGTAAATTGTGAGAACCGTCTCAATTGTCTCTTGAATGGATGCTTTTATTTTTTTTCCAATGGAATCAAAATGAGAAAAGTTCTTCAATGCATACATGATCTTAGATACACGATCTACCGCCAATTGGATGGAACGAGTGTTCCGACGGAATTGGATTTCAAGTGCTAAATAGTCGAGGAAAACTCTAAGATAATGAGACCTAAAAAGTGGTATGTATTTGTCTTCCAGTTCTCCAATCCCTAATTCCACCCATGCTTCTGCAAATTCATCAGCATCATCTGCTTTAAATCCATTTTGGATCAAAATTTCTTTGTTCCTCTTTTTACGTAACCTTTCTTCTTTTCCTGTATAAAATTCGATTGGTTGGTCAAGGTTTGAAAGAATTGTTTTGAGAATCACTTGTTCTTCTCTGGGAACACTTAGAATTGCTTCTCGAAACAATTGTGAGGCGATCCCATATCGTTTTTGCCAATCCATCATATTTTGATTGGATGCTTTTACGGCACCAATCGGATTATTAATTTCATGTGCAATCCCTGCAATTAACTGCCCAAGTGCTGCCAGTTTTTCGGATTGTACAAGTTGTTCTTGGGTACGTTTTAAATTTTCAAACGCCGTCTCCAGTTCAATTTTTTGTTTCTCAATGAGTTTGTTTTTTTCCCGTATTTCCGAATTGATTTGGCGGAGTTCTTCCACTTCTTTGAGAGGACTCAAATCAAAAATACTATACGCTATTGAATTTGTTTGGTTGTATTTAAACCGTTTGATGGAGACTAAAGCGGGAAACACTTCCCCATTTTTTCTCTTACAAAGAATCTCAATCGAATCACTCGAATTGTCTGCAATTTTCTCTCTAATTTTTTGGAGAGAGTCTGGTGTGAGTAAAGATCGGATTTTTAAATTTTTTGTGTCATCACTTGAATATCCAAATAAATTCTGAAAGGCAAAGTTAGAATCTTTTGCTCTGAGAGAATTTTCATCAAAGATCAAAAACGCTTCTGTCGAAAATTGGTAAAAAGCACGGAATCTTTCATCGGAAGTTCGGAGTGCTTCTTCAGCTAATTTAGATTCGGTGACATCGAGTAAAGTTCCCATCAATCGAACTGGTTTTCCATCTTTATCACGGATTAAATTTCCACGAGACTCTACCCAATGTACCAATCCATCCGCATGAAAAATTCGTTGTTGGATTTTGTATCCAGATCTGGAAGGATCGTCTTTTAAGAGTTGGATTTCTGCCGAGACCTTTTGTAAATCATCTAGATCATTTAAAGTGAGATACCTTTCCACAGTGATCGCGGGGCCATCTGGATCAAGTCCGTAAATCTCATAGGTTTGAGGAGACCAATAAATATTTCGTTGGTCAATGTCCCAACTCCAAATTCCCATTTTGACAGCATCCAAAGACATAAGAAGCCTAGACTCGGATTCTTTTAGGGCTAAGTTTGCTTCAATTTGTTCGGTTCGGTTGATCATCGCACCAAACATTCGATAGGCGTTACCATTTATATCATATAAAAAGATTCCATTATCTTCTATATATACATATTTTCCATCTTTGGTTCGGTATCGATACACACAGGAAAACTTTGTTTTATTCGCCATCGCCTCATCAAATAATTGAATGGCTTTCTCTTTGTCATCAGGATGGATGAGGACCATCCAAGCTTCATAACCAATGGCTCTATATTCTTCAGGAGTAAAACCAGTAATTTCTTGGATGGCACCAGCCCACTGGTTCACACCCGTTTGAATGTCCAAATCATAAACCATACTTAACGAAAGTTCGGTGATAGTTCTATACTTTGCTTCGCTATCTTCTAAAGCTTTTTGTTTTAAAACATTTTCTGTAATGTCGGTAATTAAAAATACAAGGGATCGGAGTTCTCCCACCTCGTCAAAAACAGGGGAACCATTAATGGATAAGTATTTCTTGACACCAAACGAATCTTCGATCGCATGCCGAATGTCTGTGACTGGTTTTTTCGTTTTTAATACGATATTGAAAGGTTGGTCTTCTTCTCGCCATGGACCACCATCAAGAGAAGTGTTCTTCCATTGTGGTGCATCATAGGTTCTAGAAAGTATGTCTTTGAGTTTAATGGCAAGAACAGCCTCTGATGCAGGGTTTGCATAGAGGATCTGCCCTTGTGGGTTCAGTAAAACAATCGCAGTGGAACTTACATCCATGATTGTTTTCAAAAGATCAACTTCGACATTCAGATGGTTTCCCACCTCAGTCGAAATATTAGGCATTGATCCTTCCTCGGAAGACTGCATAGTGTCCACTATGCCATAGACTTAAGATTTATGCGAATTCAATTTTACCGCCTCTATTTTTTGATATATTTTTAGCGGAAAAAATAAAAATCGATCCAAGATTTGAATGAATCGAAACAAAAAGGATGGGAAAACTTCTTTTTTGTCTCTCAAAATCCCATTCACAATTTGTTTTGCCACGGTTTCTGCTGTTTGGCTTGGGAATGGAACTGGGACTTTTTTGCCTGCTGAATCAAAAAATTGTGTCCTAGTGGCAATTGGGTAAACAATCATCGTCTGGTTTCCAGGCCTTAGTTCACATTGGTACGCATCCAGAAAGGACCGAACTGATGCTTTGGTAGCCGAATACAAGGCATAACCAGGGAGAGGCAAATGACTCATTGCAGAAGCAGTGACTACAAATAAACAAGGAGAAGTCCTGTGTTTGTTCAAACTAATTAAAGTATAAAAAGGAGAGTAAACATTGGTTCGAAAAATTCGGTCGATACGATCCCAACTTGCCTCTTGGATGATTTCATAATAAGCAAAACCTGCATTCGCAAAAAAGATATCAATCCCACCTAATTTTTTATCAGCATCCTTTAAGAGTTTATCTAAATTTTCTGGTTTTGAAACATCACATTTATAAGGAACTACATTGGGATGAGACACTACATTTTTTTCATTCAAGTCACAGGCTAAAATTTTCACGTTTTCATGTTTTAACATCTGCAAGACGGTTTCCTTTCCAATACCTGATCCTGCACCCGTAACTACAATTCTTTTGTTTTTTAATTCCATTGGCGAAACCTAACTTGTATGGATCTTGTTGAAAGTTTTTTTTAATGAGATATCTAACTTTTTTTCATATTCTTTAAAAATATGTTTACTTAGGTTTGAGACAACCTTATACTTTGTCTTCCTTGGGGATCACAATGAGTCGATTCTTTGATCAATTATTCAAATTCTTACACAGGTTCATTTCTTACAGTTTTGCCATTGTATTCTTTTCTCTCCAAGGTGCCTTTTTTGGCGCTTTTTACGCTTATTTTTTTGGATCAGCACTCATTCCTGATTTTTCCATCGAGAACCATCCTGAAGTTGTGTACGTTTTTGTATTTGCCACTTTCCTTGCTGCAGTCGGACATAGCATCGAATTTGGAATCCTAACACCTCTTGGGTATGGTGGATTTCGTAACGACTTAAAAAAACTAAATCTGTTTTTAAGATACAACGACACAATTCGCCACAAAGATATTTTAGAATTAGAAAACAATTTGAATACACTTATCCATTTACCAAAGGAGAACATGTATGCTGCCATTCGTTATGCGGTAATGGTCTTTGTTTCTGTTTCCATTACCCATATCATTTGCCAGCATCCAATGTACGAATTAGTATTGGTTTCCATTGGCTGGCTTTCTGCTGTTTTTGTTTACGGAGGTTTTTCATACATCATCTCCGATTATTTTACTGGTAACAAAAGAGTTGAGATCAAAAAAATCTTAGCATACCGAGATGTCTCGATTCATAAAAACTATGGAATCCTAAGTTTAAAGGGCAAATTTGTTTTTTTGTTAATATTAATCTTATTATCGCTCAGTGTACTTTCAGTCTTCATTTCCTTTGGGAATGCCAGTTTGTTCAAAATTACTGCCTTCATTGGGATGACATTTGTCGAGGCAGTTATATTGATTTATATGTTTTTCCAATCGATTAATTTAACATTGGAACAAATTAATGAATCAGCCAATAGCCTTGCTACTGGAGGGAGAGGTGCTCTTCCCATCTTATCCATAGACAAAGAATTTATTTTGTTTGCAGAAAATTACGAAAAGGCAACAAGAGAAGTTGGCAGGATCAGAGAAAACTTACAAGAATTAGTTGAGGCAAAAACTTCAGAATTAAGAAACAGTTTAGAAACCGTTGAAACCTTAAAAAAACAACAAGACGGAGATTATTTTTTAACTTCGCTATTAATCAAACCTCTCAGTTTGAACAAAACCATTGGTACTCATGTAAAAACAGATTTTTTGATCAAACAAAAAAAGACTTTTTTGTTCCACGGAAGGGAAAATGAAATTGGTGGAGATATTTGTATCACGCGCACCATTACGTTACGAGGCAAAGATTATACATTTTTTCTCAATGCTGATGCCATGGGAAAATCGTTACAAGGTGCTGGTGGTGTTCTTGTACTTGGAGCTGCGGTACAATCCATCTTGGAACGGTCCAATGCAGTTGAGTCAGTAAAATTATTGTATGCAGAACGATGGATCAAAAACGCATACCAAGAACTTCATCATATTTTTGAGAGCTTCGACTGCTCTATGTTAGTTTCCATGGTAATGGGCCTCATCGATGACGAAACTGGCCTTATGTATTACTTAAACGCAGAACATCCATGGTCGGTATTGTACAGAAAAGGAACTGCAGAATTTATCAAAAACAATTCGGAACTCCGCAAGTTAGGAACTCCCTTTTCCGAAAAATCACTCGAAATCTCTACATTACAATTGATTCCTGGAGATGTACTCATCCTTGGTTCTGACGGAAGGGATGATATCGAGTTTGTAACGGAAACTACAGCAAGAAAGATCAACCATGATGAAGAATTATTTTTACGACACGTAGAACGAGGGAATGGCCACTTAAAAGAAATTTATCAATCCATCCTGTCCATGGGAGAACTGACTGACGATTTAAGTCTGATGCGGATTACATTTAAAGAAAATCTGGACCAACCTCCAAGAGCCATTCGAAAAGAATCGTATGAATTGATGCGTAAAGCAAAGTCGCAAATCAAGTTGGACCAATTGGAAGAGGCAAAAACCAGTCTTTTAGAGGCAAATCGTATCAACCCAGAAAATAGAGAAATCCAAAGGGCACTGATACGCCTCCTCGTACGCATGAAAGAATACAACTTAGCAGCAGAAAAATTAAACACCTATTTAGAAGAATACCCTGGTGACACAGATTTAATTTATTTGGCATCCTTTACTTACAAACAAACGAAAGAATTTGGTAAGGCCATTGATATGGGTGAGAGAATCCGTTTGCGTAACCCTGGTCATTTATCAAATTTAATACAACTTGTTCAATTGTACCTCATTATTGGCAATCTGCCCAAGGCAGAAAAGACGTTACAACTAACATCGTTTATCCCTTCAGATACAAATCGAATTGAACAATTAAAATCTCAAATAGAGACTTTTAGACAGAAAATTGTTGATGAAATTCCGACCTAAAGGGGAAGTTATCAGAAATACCGTTTAGCATTAATTTTATGACACAGTTCCAAATTTGGTTATTTCTACTTTGTCTCTGTGTGATTTCCTTCTTCTCTTGCAATCAGTCCGATTTAGAAAACTTATGTGATCCAAAATCGGACCAATACAAAGACAGTTTACTTTTGCGTTATATTAATTTTGATGAGTCACCTCATTGTGGTGTGGTATTAAAAGTAAACCCACCAACCTACTTGATATGTCCACCCCTCATTCCCAAACGAAATGGAATTTATTTTTTTGAATCGTTTGAAACAGACGGGAATCGACTTAGTTTTTCCAGTAATCCCCCCCTCCCTCCGGGTGTGGTTTTTTCTCTTTTCGCGAACTCACTCGAAGGCACTTATAATGGTTGGAAGGCAAACCAAGTACAGTTCACAATCACAGCAAGTAACCCAAAAGGGAGTGCAAGTTGTGTTTACAAACCAGCATGGATGGGCAAAACTCCTCCAAAGACCAACATCACAGTGTGTTATAATGCAGGTGGCAATATAGATGCTACTTGTACTGGTATTCCAGGGCAAGATGGCCAACTCCAAAGAGGAATTAACACGAGTTTCGTGGGACCAACTCTTGTTTCTGGAGGTGAGATCACAACTGATTTAGTAACAGGTCTTGTATGGACAAGTTGTCACCGAGGGAGAACAGGTATTGGTTGTGGTACTCCTGGAACAGAAACTTTTACGTATGCAGGGGCTCAAACAGAATGCACAAGTTTGAATGCAGGTTCAGGATTTGCCGATCGAACGGACTGGCGTGTCCCAGAGATTGAAGAATACTTAACTACATTTGACCACACCACAGAAAATCCTTCGATCAATTCAACTTACTTTCCACAAACTGCTAGTTTTAATTATAAATCCAATACATCTAATGCAGCAAGTACGGGAGCATTTTATCCTACTTATATCCAATCTTCCATTGGATTTGGAAACTATTCCGATATGCATTACTTACGTTGTGTCGCTACACCAAGAAATACGTTTATCAAACGCTTCATCGACCAATTGGATGGAACCATTTTGGATTTAGATACTGCTCTTCTTTGGCAAAAATGTACAGCAGGCCAACCCAATGTGGCCACTTGTTCCGGTGGAACAGATAGTGCATTCCAATGGTCTGCGGCCATCAATTATTGCCAAAGTTTATCACTTGCTGGTAAAACATGGAGACTTCCCAATGCGAATGAATTAATTTCTTTAAAAGATTTCCGATTTAATTTTGGAACTCCAGGTTTTAATGCTCTTTATTTTCCCAATACGGCTTCTGCATCGTTTTGGTCTTCAAGCCCAGTCCTTGGAAATCCATCCACACAAGCATATGTCACTGATTTTGGTGGTTCTGGTGGTGGACCAACATTAAAAACTGACGCCAGCGTTCGAACTCGTTGTGTTACCGATTATTAAAGGATTCGTTTTCATTTGTTTTCCAAAATTAAAAATTGTTATGTTTCTCTTCTCTTTCTTTTATCTCTCACAACTTGTACAACCGTTGGGTTTCACCAAGAAAAAATAAGAGACTCCATTAACTTTGGAGAACAGGCGAGTTTCCGAGTCTGTGTTGTCAAAGAAACAGGAATTTTGGACAAAGATGTCGCCACTCTCTTTGAAAATTGGAACGAAGAATTAAAACTCTACCAATTAAAAGCGGTACCTAAAATTCTTTTTGAAACGGAACGACCTGGTTTTTATGGGACAGACATACTCGAATACATGATGAACATGAGAATGTCAGATGAATGTGACCGTCTTTTGTATTTAAAAGGCCGAACTTGGGGAGACATTGTTTTTGAAATTGTCACTCTCGGAATTTTTGTTGGTGTAGGTCTCAAATTAGAATTACAAGGAGCCGTAGAAGGAAACACTAATACTAGAGGTTATATTAAAGCCAAATACATTTCCACTATACAGTTGTTATTTACAAGTCCAAACTCTACTTTAGTTCATGAAGGTTATCATTTACTTGGATGTGGACACCAATTATTCATGAAAGAATGTTATGAAAAAATCCGTGATGTGAAATTATTACTAGCTGATCCAGAACGAGATCCAAATTTTTTTCCCGTCATAAACACTTCTGGAAAAAAGATCTTAAAAAGACCGAATTGAGTTCGACGCAATATCAAAAACTTTACCAAATTCGATGCGGATATTTCCGCAAGTAATCTTTGGGGATTTTTCTAAACTTGATTGCGATTCGAATGCGATTGCCAGTAACGTCCAATTTAGAATGTTTATTCTCCGAAATCTCACTCTGTTCATTTTTGTTATTTTTTTATCACATTGCACAAATGGAAATATCTCTAACAATTGTGATGTGACCTCGGATTCATTTTTAAATTCCTTACTCTTACGATTTGCCGTGAATGACAGAAGTAATCTATGTGGTTACAAAGTTCGAATACCTGCCTGTTCCTTAAGTTATGAAGAAACACATTTGCCTGAGAACTGGATCCAAGTGAAACAAGAAGTAGAAACTCAATTTGCTCTTGGCTCGAGTGGAACTGAAACCTTAATCCAATACAATTTAAATACAGTTGCATCGGTAACTGGCGCTGCCTCAACGGCCTTCCAAGGTGCACTCAGTGCACCAAATGGAAATGTTTATCTATTACCTTATAACTCACCCAAAATAGTCGCCATTGACCCTAAAACAAAAAACTATGAATTAGCAGCGACTGTTCCTGGAGCTGTGGATTTTATTGGTGGAACCTTAGGTCCAAATGGTATCATTTACCTTTCCCCTCATACCAATAATTCATTTTTCAAATTTGATACAACAAACAAAACATTGACGAACATTGCATCTATATCCATGGGAGGAGCTGCTTATAATGGTGGAGTCTTTGCTCCCAATGGAAAAATTTATTACGTGCCCAGTGGGGAATCAACAATCCGGTATTATGACACGAAAAAAGGAACCATTGGTTCAGTAACAACACCAGTAAGTGGAGGAATCTTCGCCAATGGTGTGTTAACTCCCGAAGGAAAAATATACTTTATCCCTCATACGGCAACCAATATCCATATCCTCGACATATTTACAGAAACGGTCACAACAATTCCCTTTTCGTTTGGTGGTGCCAGTAATTATATTTCAGGAATTTACACACCTAACGGCCGTATTTATATCATTCCTTATAATGCTTCAACAGTGTATTATGTGGACACGAAAGATAACGACAAAGTTGTCAATGTTGGAACCATTCCAAGCGCAAGCACGGCAATGTTTAACGGAGTCGTACTTTCACCTAATGGAAAACTCTATCCTATTCCCTTAAATTATGCGAATTTTCTCTCCATTGATTCCAATTCCTCTGAAATCAAAGTGTTAATGGCAAATCCAAATACAAATTCCTACCGTGGTGGTGCCATCGGGCAGAATGGTGAAATTTACCTCTCTCCCCATAGTGCCAACCGGTTTGACTTACTCGACACAAAATCGAATGGAAGTTTTTGTGATTCCTTGAGGCTTTCGCCATATTGGAATAAATTTTAGTCGAAATAATCACTAATCTTCACTAATTTTTTCGTCCAATGGTTCTTAAGAAGTTAGCGATTCATCTGGAATGGCTACTGATTCCTTATGAACGAAACGATCCATCAATCAGAGATCTTTTATTCCTTCGCAAACCAATTGCCCTATTCCGTTTTTTTATTTGAATCAAAATCCCAAACGTTTGCTAAAGAGAATTCTCTATTATTTTCAAACTCCAAAGCGATAGAACTCCAAAGGACTCCTAAACTTGGGAGTATTGATTTAAACATTGGATCTTTATTTCCATTTTTATTTGAAACAGAATTATTTCACGAAATCCAAGCTGGTTGGAATGATCACAAACAATGGGAAGAAGTGATGACAAAGAATACATTCCACTACTTTGGAATCCAAAATCAAACTTACTTACTCAAATTAACTCGATTGGATTCGATCCATTATACAATTTCTATGGAAGAGTTAACAGATGCCATCCTTGCAGAAAAAATCCTAAGACAAAAAGAGACGAAACTCGATCGTTTACTAAAGACAATGATCAACGGTGTGGTTGTTGTGAATTTGGAAGGACAAATCCTTTACGCAAATGAAAGTGCATCCGAAATTTTAGATTTGGAATTGGAAAAAATTGAAAACCGATACTTTAGTTCAAAGGAATGGAAACAAATCAATGAAGATGGAAGCCCATTCCCAACTGACAAACTACCGTTAGCTCTAGCTCTTGGAAAACAGATAACAGTCTATAATTGTGAACATGGAATCATTTCGGAAGATGGTCATGTAAAATGGCTAAACGTAAATGCGACTCCGCTTTTTGATGAACATGGAAATTTAGAAGGAGCCACAGCAAGTTTTTTAGATATCACCGAATTAAAAAACACACAAAATACAATCGAACAACAAAATCGAAAACTAACCTCTGTTCTAAATGCAATTGAAAGATCTGCCATTGTAAGTGTCACAAATCCTGAAGGAATCATCATACGAGCAAATTCAAAATTTATTAAAATTTCTGGATTTGAAGAATCCGAAATCATAGGATCGGACCATAAAATCCTTAGTTCGGATTATCATAAAAAAGAATTTTGGCAAGGACTTTGGGAACAGATCAAAAATGGAAAAACCTGGGAGGGGGTCATTAAAAACAAATCCAAAGATGGCACTTATTTTTGGCTTCAAACCTTTATCCACCCTTTATACAATCTTCAAGATGAAATTGAAGCATATCTATCCATACGATTTAATATAACAGAAGAAATTGAAGCCCTGGAAAATACAAATCGTATGTTACATTTCACAGGCATCCAAAACAATCGATTACAAAACTTTGCTTACATTGTATCTCACAACATAAGACAACATTCATCCAATTTTACTTCTCTCATCCAGTTATTGGAAGAATCAAAATCAGAAGAAGATAAAAAGAATCTAGTCGAAATGTTACATGTTTCCTCCATCCAATTAGAAGAAACCATTTCCCATCTAAACGATATCATCTCCATCAACCAAACATTGAATAAACCTATGGAATTTTGTTCCTTAAAAAAAGAAGTGGATAAAACTCTATCCATACTCAGTGGTTCCATTGAATTACGAAAGATCCAAGTGGATGTACAAATTCCAGAAGGCCTTACCATAAGAACCATCCCTTCTTATTTAGAAAGCATCTTACTCAACCTTATATCGAATGCCGTAAAATATGTTCGTTTGAAACAAGGTGCTTGGATCAAAGTAGGAATCGAAGAAAATAATGAACAAATCACCATTTTGGTCGAAGACAATGGTCTTGGGATCAATTTGGAGAAACATGGGAACAAAATCTTCGGGATGTTCAAAACATTCCACCGCAACGAAGATGCGAGAGGAATTGGCCTATTTATCACCAAATCACAAGTAGAAGTTCTTGGTGGTGAGATCATTGTGGAAAGTGAAGAACAGAAAGGTTCACGTTTTTTTGTACGGCTCCCCAAAAACCCAGAAGAAACTCTTCGGGTGTAAAAAGGAAATCAGATTCATCCATCACCTTTCACTTCACACTTCTTGCGTTCCCACTCTTCTCTTTGTTCACTTCCTTTCAATCCGTCTTGACAATCTCACCCAACCCTTGAGGCTTACCCTAGTGATCCGTTGGCGAAAGCTTTCGGACGAACCAATGACATAAGGAAATCCATGAAAGTCCACGAATACCAGGCCAAAGAAATCCTACGTAGACACAATGCCAACGTTCCATTCGGAAAGGTCATCGACACAGTCGGTGATTTCGAAAAGGCATATAGCGAAGTTGTCCAAAAATCACCAGTAGTGGTGGTAAAAGCCCAAATCCACGCAGGTGGACGAGGAAAAGGTGGCGGAGTTAAGGTCGCAAAGACAAAAGACGATGCCAAAGCAGCAGCTGAGAAAATTCTCGGAATGCAACTCATCACTCCTCAAACGGGTCCAGAAGGGAAAAAAGTCCTCAAAGTCTATTTAGAACAAGGACTTGAAATCGCAAAAGAATATTACCTTTCCATCCTTCTCGACAGAGCAATTCGCAAAACCATTATCATGGCTTCTACAGAAGGTGGTATGGAAATTGAAGAAGTTGCTGAAACTCACCCAGAAAAAATCATCAAAATCCAAATTGATCCAGGGATCGGAATCCAAGGTTCCCAAGTCAGAGAACTCGCGTTTGCTCTTGGAATCCCTGCGGAAGCACAAAAATCATTCACTGCTCTTGTGAATTCTGTCTACAATGCTTACATCAAAGAAGATGCAGCACTTTTAGAGATCAACCCCCTCATCCTTACCAAACAAAACGAAATCATTGCAGGTGACTGTAAGATGGACTTGGATGAAAACGCACTCTATCGTCACCCAGACAACGAAGCACTCCGCGACATTTCGGAAGAAGATCCTTACGAAGTAAAAGCAAAAGAATACAACCTCAACTACGTGAAGTTAGATGGAAATATCGGTTGTATGGTGAATGGTGCCGGTCTTGCGATGGCAACTATGGACATCGTAAAACTTGCTGGTGCAGAACCTGCAAACTTCCTTGACGTCGGAGGTGGAGCAAACCCGACCACTGTGGAAAACGGATTTAGACTCATCCTTTCCGATCCAAATGTGAAAGGAATTTTTGTGAACGTATTTGGTGGTATCGTACGATGTGACCGTGTTGCGGTTGGTATCATCGAAGCTACTAAAAAAGTAAACGTAACGGTACCGGTAGTGGTTCGATTGAAAGGAACCAACGCAGAAGAAGGGAAAAAAATCCTGAACGAATCTGGTATGAACATTGTTGGAGTAGAAGGACTCCGTGACGCGGCAGACAAAATTGTCTCCCTAATCAAAAAATAGGAAACTAAAAACATGGCTGTATTAGTAGATGAAAATACAAGAGTCGTTGTACAAGGGATCACTGGAAAAGAAGGATCCTTTCATGCAACGCAAATGTTAGAATATGGTACTAAAGTAGTTGCAGGTGTTACACCAGGAAAGGGTGGACAAATTTGGACTTCTGAGTTTGGAAAAACTGCCCCTGTCCGCAATACCATCAAAGACGCAATGAAGGAAGACGGGGCAAACGCGGCTGTTATTTTTGTTCCCCCTCCATTTGCAGCGGATGCCATCCTAGAAGGAATCTTTGCCGAAATCCCTCTTGTGGTTTGTATCACAGAGGGTATCCCAACTCACGACATGTTAAAAGTGTACAGTGTGTTACGTAATTCAAAAACAAAACTTGTGGGACCAAACTGCCCAGGTGTCATTAACCCTCGTTACAACGTAAAAATGGGAATTATGCCAGGTTTTATCCACACCCCAGGAAATATCGGAATCGTTTCTCGTTCTGGAACCTTAACGTATGAATCTGTTGCTTCCCTCACTTCGGCAGGCCTTGGCCAGTCCACTTGTATCGGAATCGGGGGAGACCCAGTTCCAGGGATGAACCACGTAGAAGCGGTTCGTCTCCTGAACGAAGACCCGGATACAGAAGGGATCGTGATGATTGGTGAAATTGGTGGAACTTCGGAAGAAGAAGCTGCTGCTTACATCAAAGCTCATGTGAAAAAACCAGTTGTTGGTTTTATTGCAGGTCAAACTGCTCCTCCAGGAAAACGTATGGGTCATGCCGGTGCGATCATTTCTGGGGGAATGGGAACTGCCACTTCCAAAATTGCTGCCATGCAAGATGCTGGTGTGAGCATTTGTGCTCATATTGGGGAAGTGGGAGATAAAATGAAATTGGCCCTTAAAAAATAAGGGCTTTTTTCAAAAAAAACAACTTTGCAGGGGAAATGAGGAGTCTGAATTAAGAGTATGGAACAACGTTCATGGGTTTCTAGTGCATTGGTTCTCTTCATTTCCTTCGGCCTTCTCGCTGCCGAATCGGACGAAAAAGGGTTTACCTTAAGTTTAAAGGATGCGGTTCGGTATGCGATTGAAAACAACCGCGAAGTGTTACAAGCACGTTTGGAATTAGCAAAAGCTGATACCAATTTAATGAAATTTGAAGCCAAGTATTCTTGGCGTGCGATTTCCAAAGCTGAAATCGACCAAAAGAAGTTCCCTTTTAACCAAAACAACATCTTTACGGGAACAAAAACCCAAACCAACACTTACAGTGCTGGGATTGAAAAACTTTTCACAACAGGAACTTACTTCAAACTAGAAGCAAGGTCACAACGTTTTGACTCAAACGCGTTTGAAAACCCGAACCAAACTCCAGCTGGATTTACGGCACTCGGCCTCCCTCCTCTTTATACGGATTCCTTATCCGTTACCATTGCCCAAGACTTACTTAAAAATGCGTTTGGTGCCAATGAAAGGAATATGGAAAAAATCCTTGAAAACCAAACAGAGATCATGCGGGAACAAATGGAAGACCAAGTTGCTTCCAAGGTAGTATCTACACTTGTTGATTATTGGAATTACTCTGTAAAAGAATCGGGATACCAAACGTTTGAACAATTATTGAAAAATACAAAAAATGTAAGGGATTTAACGATTCGCAAACAAGGACTTGGACTTTCGGAAAGTTTCGAAGTGAACCAATGGAATGCCCTACTTTCCCAAGTGGAAGGCCAAATGGCCCAAGCGAGTGCAGAAAAGGAAGAAGCTAGACGAAAACTCATTCGTTCCCTGAACCTTCCTGAAGACACTGTCTTCCAGAAAACAACTCCACTTTCAGAAACCTTACCAGACAAATTGGACTACCAATCTGATATCGACTACGCATACAAACACAGAGCTGATTTCCGTGCCATCCAAAGGAAAAAAGAAAACGCAGAACTTGCCATGAAGATGGCAAAAAACGAAGCCCTACCTTCCTTAAAAGCTGCAGGAACTTATGGTTACCAAGCTCAAAATACCATTAGCCCTCAAAATAATTATTCAGACAACCGCAATGGTGTTTTTTCTTACCAATACCCAGTGATGCAAGGGTCTCTTGACTTAAGTTACCCAATCATGGACAAGGGGGTCAAAGTGGGTATCCGTGATGCTGAAATCCAAAAAAGACAGGTTTCATTAGAAGAAGCTGATTTGGTCAAAGCCGTTTCGGATGATGTCAAAACAAGAATTGATATCTTAAAAGCATCATTTCGTGTGATGGAAAATGCAAAACGTACGGAAGAAGAATCCAAAAAATACTATAATGGTGTTTTACGTTCCTTCCAACAAGGAAGGTTCAATGCACTTGCCGTAAAAAATGCATTGGACACATTGGTACAAGACCAGTTATCACTCGTAAGAGCGAAAGTTGACTACAACATCAATTTACACAGATACTATGTTGCAAAAAATGCATTATTCGAAGAATACGGAGTGGACCGAGCCAAACTCCTTCCTGAAAATCTTTAAGAAAAAAACGGGAGGTAACGTTTGATTCGCTCCCGTGTTTTTTTTGTCATTGGTTTTCTTTTTTTACTCGTTATCCTTTTTACTTATACCTTTGTTGATTTCCGAGAAAGAGATGATAAAGCATACGATCTCTACCAATCAGGTTCCTATTTTAAAGTTTTAAAACTGTACAAGGAATCCGAAATTCCAACAAGTGAGTTAGAATTAACGATTTTATCCCAATCTTTATCCCAATTGGAAAAACAAATCAATGGGAAAGACAACCAAAAAGAACTCTTACAGTTTTTCCAAAAAAGGAATGATACGAAACTTTTAGAATGGGACACCACAAGAGGGACGTATTACCATATTGAGGATCCGTATTTTTCTCATTTGAAAAAACATGGTACTGGTTACAAACGTGCTCTCATCACAAAAATCAATTCCATCATCAAACCCATACCGAAAGCGGAAGTCACACATTTCCTACTTTTATTGATTTTAGAAGATCCAAGAGGAATGGAAGAAAGTTTTAGTGATGCGTTATCACATTTACTTACTTTTCCTTTTGAACCCATTGGAGAAATTGAAACAGGTTTTCTCTTACAAACTTTACATTTTTTATCACAAATTTCAGGAACCAATCTTTACCACCAAACATCTACAATACGTGGAAAAAATGTAAACCTTCGTAGTGGACCTGGAAGGGAAAATAGTGAAGTGGGAAAAGTAAGTGAACCAGAACCAACTATCTGTTTGGAAGAAGATGGTGCAGAAGAAACCATCGCCGGAAACGAAGGGCATTGGAAACGATGTTATTTTCCAAACACACAAAAAACAGCATGGGTTTTTTCTGGGTTTTTAAAGGAAACCTTAGCGGATGAAACTCTCACAAGTGAATTTGAAAAACGTTTCAAAGCCGTAGACAACGAGATTCGGATTGATTTTGAAGGTTGGGACGGAAAAAAAATCCCGCAAACATTTTTCGGAAACTACATTCCGAGAGAATCCATTCGTGTGTATGGAGAAACAGGATTTCCCATTTATGGATCGGACACCAAAAACCCAAGTTCACAAAGGATCTGTAAAAAACTTTCAGGGAATAAAAACTATTTTGAATTCTCTTTTATGCCAACCGATTCAGAGAACCCCATTCCCTTTATCGAAATTCACGTCCAATACAACCACTTAGAACATTTAGCATACTCGATCTCTCTCGACCAAACTTCGATTTGGGTCAATAAAAATCGTTATGTCCTCGACGGTGCCAAAAGGAGAGAAAATCTGTCCTTACATATAGAAAACAGGCAAGGTGATAAATGGAACGCAAGCCTATGGAGGAGGAACACTGGCCTCATCCAATCCATTCGATCCTATCCTCTCTCAGAAGCCATGCTCGAAGCTGGCAAGTATTCTTGGGAGATTTGCCTTCCGCTTGCGACCAAACCAAGCAGAGATCATGTCTTATTATTTGAAGTGAGAACAGGAATCCATTAGAGGAGAAATTATGGCAACTTACGACTACCATTGTAACACATGCGGAAAAGACTTTGAACACGTACAATCCATGAAAGAAGATGCTTTGACGGAATGCCTTTGTGGACAAAAAGGATCAGTGGAAAGACGTATTTCGGCGAGTGCGGGGATCATTTTCAAAGGATCAGGATTTTACGTCACCGACTACAAAAAAGAAAGTACCCCATCCACACCTACTAGTAGCGATTCTGGTAACGCATAAAAGGACCAGCATTGGCTTCAAAAGGTAGATTGGCAATCATCGCTGGTGGTGGAGAGCTCCCCCATATTGGAATGTTGGAAGCTCTCGCTAGCGGTGAGGATCCTTTATTTTTGGGACTCATCGAATCGGATTTTTCTCCTAGAGGACACGAGTCTAGGACCATTCCCGTCCACATCACCCAAGTCGGGAAAATTTTAAAAACCATCCAAAAAGAAAAAATCACACGAATCCTAATGCTTGGAAAAGTGAGAAAAGATCTCCTTTTCCAAAAACTCAAATTTGATCTGAAAGCACTTTCCATCCTTGCCAAAACCATCAACCGAAATGATTACCCCATTTTCCTTGCGATTGCCGATGAGTTTGAAGCGATGGGAGTAAAAGTGATTTCACAAAAGATCTACTTACAATCTCTCCTCCTCAAAGAAGGACGATACACTCCCAAAAAATTCAGCACCCAAGAACTAAAGGACATTGAATTTGGAATGTTCTACGCAGAAAAAATGGCTGATTTGGATATCGGCCAAATGGTTGTTGTGAGTGATGAATCTGTCATCGCTGTGGAAGCCGTCGAAGGCACAGACGAAACCATTCGACGTGGTGGCCAATACACCAAAAAAAAAGGTGATGCAGTTGTTTGTAAAAGTCCCAAAGCAAAACAGGACGAACGATTTGATTTACCTACCATCGGAATTCACACCTTCCAAGTGATGTTAGAAAGTGGATGTAAAACATTGTGCATCAGAGAAGGTGAAACGCTTGTTGTCAATCCGAAAGAAACAATCGAATTTGCCACAAAACACAAATTAAACTTTTGTGTCCTCGGTAAAAATGGAAGTAAGGTTCTCAATGGTAGCCAAAAAAAAGTCACATCGATCTAATTTTAAAAAAAACATTCTAGTCATCGCAGGAGAACATTCTGGTGACCTCATTGGTGCCGATCTTTTACAAGAATTAAAACTCATCGAACCTGATTACCATTTTTATGGGATTGGTGGAGAAGGAATGATCCAAAATGGCCTTGAGTCATTGGAAGAAATGGAAAATCTCAGTGTGATTGGATTTTCTGAAGCGATTAAAAAGTATAGTTATCTAAAAAAAGTTTTTTATCGTTTGTTAGACGAAACCACGCACAGACCAACTCAGCTTGCCATCCTAATCGATTACCCTGGCTTTAACTTACGTTTAGCGAAAGAATTAAAATCACGGGGTATCCCAACAGTATTTTACGTATCTCCACAAATTTGGGCTTGGAAATTCAAACGAATCTTTTTTATAAAAGAACACATTGCTTTAATGCTGACACTTTTTCGATTTGAAGAAGAAATTTACAATGAGTATGGTGTGAATGCAAAATTTGTAGGCCACCCTATTACCAAAAGGATTCCAGAAAAATTAAAAAAAGAACAAGTGATTCCAGAAAAACTCCCAGACCCTCACCATGGTTATACGGTAGGTTTATTACCAGGATCCAGAAAAGGAGAGATCCATCGACTCATAGATCCAATTCTCGGCACAGCAGTTTTACTCCACGAACAATGTAAGTTAGAAAAAAAGAAAATAGTATTTTTACTTCCGAATATTAACCAGAAGGAAGAAACTTTTATATTAGATAAAATTAATGTCATCAAAACAGCACATCCGGATATCCAAATCCATTATCTTTGGAATTCCTCTCTTCGAGTAATGGAAGCAAGTGACCTACTCCTCATTGCATCAGGGACAGCAACTCTGGAAGGTTTGTATTTTGAAACTCCAATGGTGATTTTGTACAAGGTAAGTTTATTTACCTATTTTTTAGGTTCATTACTCATGAAGTCAAAGTTCATAGGTCTTGCCAATATCCTCAGCGGAGAAGAAGTTTGCCGTGAAATCACCCAAAATGAGTGTAAACCAGAATACATAGTTTCTGAGGCTTGGAAAATCCTTTCCAATACAAAACTCAGAAATAAAATCAAAGGCATTTTACGTGAGGCAAAAGAAAGAGAACTGGGAACAAATAATGCTTCGAAAAAAGCTGCAAAAGAAATCCAAAATCTTTTAAAATCAATTCCTTCGGATTAATCGTACAACACGGTTTTCCCAAGTTCCAATCCATGATTTTGGTTTGATATCAGAATACAAAAAATAACCTTTCACTGACTCTTCGTCAAAAGCCCGAATCCGAATCCCAACCGAATCCAAATCAAGTTCCAAACCTTCATTCCCATCAATTAACACCTTTTTCTCTTCTGGATCAATTTGGAGTTGGTGGATTTTGTTTTCCCATTCCAGGGTCCACTCACCTTTAAAATTTGGTAAACTGCTTAGGCTCGGCACAGTATCCGCTGGATTTGACTTTTCAGAGCATTGAACCAAACCCAAGATCAAAATTGAAAATAAAACGAAAAATCTCATTTGAAAACGCATTTGTTCTCCTCCTCTGAAATCGAATAATTCCCTCTTGTTTCACCAATCAGGCCATACACTGTCATCTGGTAATTGCCGTTTTTATTATTACCATACCCTTTTAGATCGATGGCCCCACTTCCACTGGTAACAACAACATCAGATAAGTAATCCAAATCGGAATATCGATTGAGAGTAAATTCCATATCAAATGGTGACTGCAATGGTTTTAAATCCACACTTCCCTTTACAATCAAATCTCCATCTTTTAAATTAATTCCAAATAATTTTAAGAAATAGGATGTCCTAGCATCTTTATGCAACATATAATAATCACTTCCAATGCTATTGAAGCTAAAATCCATACTGACATTGGTAGGTTTAAGTTCGGTACCACACATGACCATCCAAGGTTCCGACCATGGGTATTCTTTTAAAAGCAAGTTCAAACTAAAGTTAGGTGTTTTACTCGCAAAATAAGATACCATAGAAACTTTTGAATCCACATTTCCCAAACCTAAGTTGAAATTAAAACGACCATCTTTGACTGTAAAATTACCTTTTGATTCTCCAAGTGATTTAGCCCCTCGGTAAGGATAAAAATTTGTTATATAGATTCCTAAATCCAAATTCATAGACTCTAAAAAGTATTTGTAGAGTTTTGTTTGGTAAAAATACTCTTCCGGAATTAGTTTTTCTTGCCTTTCTCGAATTTCTTCTAAGGTTTCCTTTTTCCAATCTTCATACAATGGTTTCCAATCATTCGCTGTAAGTTCCGTTGTCTGAAAATTAAGTTTTGATTTAGATGTCATTGGGTAATAGTAGGAACCATCTATTTTTTTGGAACGACTCCACTCGGATGATCCAGATCCCACTAAATGAGAGGGTTTCCCAAAAATTTCAGCATCTAAGTTCAAATCCCATTCTTGATTTGGTTTTAATTTTAATGAAAGTTTCGCATTTTCAATTTGTACAAGTGAGGAATCAAGTTTGATCTCACTTCCATTGAGTTCCCCTGAAAGAGAAAACCATTTGTTTTTTTCCCCAGTTTCCTTTAATTCGATACCTCCACGTAGTTCACCAAACAAAGGAAAACGAACAAAACCAGAAATATCGGTAACATGTTCAAATATATCTTCTAAAGCCCCAATCTGAAATTCAATTTTGCGAAAGAGTAAAGTTTCCTTCGCCATCTGGGACAATACTTGTGATTTGATTTGGAACTCATTTCCAATGAATTCTCTCTCCTCTAAATTTTCGGTAAAATGGAACTTCTCACGAAACCGGAAACCTTCTAAGAGATAGTTTTCAAAAAATGGAATGATGATGAATGAATTTTCGAATTCAACTTCTCCATCCATCACAAAACCAGTATTAGGATTGGATGTTATTTTACCTCCCCCCGATAAAACGGCAGATTGAACATTTGCACCAAACAAATAATTGGTGAGTAAAATTGCTTCCTCAGAAGGATAATTTTTCCAAAAGAATTCAAATTGATACTCATTCAAATTGGATTCAGAGAACTCACCTTCTCCTTTGATTCGAGTTGTATTGGGAACCCAAAACCAACCATTTGTATATTTTAAATAAAGACGTTTGTTTTTTCGAATTAAATCGATATCCCAACCTTCTTTCCAATCCACCAAAGTTGTATCTGATTTTTTAACTGTGAGTTTTGCATCATGAAATCGGATGTCTTTGATACGACTTGTTTGTGCATACTCTATCAGCCGATTCCTTAGACTAGTATCTTCATTTAAAACTAATTGTGGACTGTAAAAATCAATCCGTTCCACAGTAGGAGATTCTTTAAAATAACTTGAGAGTCGAAAGGTAACTTTTTTCACCTTCAACATATGGTCGTTAAACGAAAAGTCTTCCTCGTTTGAGACAACCAAATCTTCAATGATTAACCCTTCTCTCAACGAAAAATCGAGAACCCCGATGTCAACAGCTTTGCCTAATTCTTGGTTGATGGTAGCAGCTACAACTTTACGAAGTTTTACGAGTGGGATTCGATAGTTACGGAGATAAAATTCCAAACCATAGTAAGAGAGAATAAAGAGAAAAAAAACAAAACCAAGAGCTATAAATGAAAATAGAACCCGTTTGTTTTCACGGATTCTATTGAGTAAGAATTCTAAGTTTTGTTTCCACTCAAGGAAACGATGTGTTGGGAAAAAACGGTCCAAAAAATCTTAGAGTTTGCCCTCCGGCTGTAACACTTCCAAACATTCTTTTTGAATGGATTTTAACGTTTCATTGTTAGGAAATTCTTCCAAACCAAGGTTTGCTACTTGTAATCCTTTTTGGTAAAAACCAGTGTTTTTGTATTCGAAACCCATTTTGAGATAGGTCTTTGCAGCCGTCTCATAATAGAATTCGTCTTTTTTCTGATTTCCTTTTGTGTAAGTTTTGGTAAGAGTTGCAAGTGCTGGGTAATATTCTCTTTCTGCCACAAGGGATTGAACTACAAGTTTTTTACGTTCCATTAGGTTCGTATTTTTATCGAGTTTTTCCGATTGGTTTAAGAACTGGATGGCTTTACTATATTCGTTTTTTCCGATATAGGCTTTTCCCATTGCCAAATTCCACTCAGACAATTGCACAGGATTTGCTTTTGCCTGGTTCACTTGGTTGAGAGTTGTGATCGTTTCTTCATAACGACCTAAATCGAGTAATAACTTTCCCTTTTTGATGATTAATTTGTCACGGGATTCGTCAGAGAGTGTAGAGGATTTGAGATCAGCATCGATTGCTTCGATTTGGGCCAAATGAGACCCTGTGTTGATTTTGGAAACTCCTGGGCGGATGGTTTCCTTGTTTGATGCGCAATTTTCAAATGCCACTACCAACAATAGGAGGGTGAGTGGGAGAATCGATTTCATTAGCCTACCTTTAGTTTGTCTAATTCCTCTAAGAAATTCTTAGTTTCTGTGTCTCTATCCTTCGTTTCCATCGGGAAAAAAAGAACAGCGTCCTGAGACAGCTCGTTTAAAAACCGAGAGGGGGCACTCTCGATTTGCTCCCCAAATTTGCGTCTTGTACGAGCCGAAGTCAAGTACAATTTTCGCCTTGGGCGAGTCATACCCACGTAGAGAAGGCGTCGTTCTTCATCGACCACTTCCCCTTCTTCTTCTATAACACGTGAGTTCGGTAAAATTCCCTCTTCTAGTCCCACTAAAAATACTAAATCGTATTCGAGTCCTTTGGACTGGTGCATCGTAAGGAGTTGCACCCGCCTGTCCTCTTCATCTTCCTTTGGTTCGTCTTCCATAAGGAGGACTAATCTTTGTAGGAAGTCAAAAATCGTGGCCTTGCCTTCCCTGCCCTCTTCTTCTTCAAAAAAGGACAACATGTTTACCAGTTCACTCAAATTGTAGATCCGGGCTTTGACCACCTTCTCTTCGGTCTCTTCCATGGAAATTTCCCGCTCAAATCCGATTTGGGTGATCATTTCCCGAAGGACTGGAGCTAGTTTCGGAGACATGGCAAACTTCTTTTTGAAAGCATCCACCATTTCTACAAATTGGTAAATTTCTTGTCTGACCTTAGCCTTTACTTCGGGCAAATAGTCTGGACTCTCAATCATTTTATGGAAGATTTCATACAACGAAAGTTTGTGGGTAAAGGCTTCTTCCTGCAGTTTTTGCATAGTGCCAGGACCAATCCCCCGTTTTGGGTAATTGATGATGCGAAGGAGGGAGTAATCATCCTTCGGGTTTGCGACATACCGAAGGTAGGAGATACAATCTCGGATTTCTTTGCGGTCAAAAAAATTATAACCACCTACTACTTTGTAAGGGATGCTACGGTTTCGAAGTTCCTCTTCAAAGGGTCTCGATTGAAAGTTCGTACGAAAGAGGATGGCAATTTCTTTTCCCTTAAATTCATTTTTGATGAGTAAGGTTTGGATCCGCCCGGCTACAAAGATGGCTTCTTCCCTTTCATCAGCGGTTTCATAGTATTCCACTCGTTCGGCGGAAGGGATTCGGCTGTACAAGGTTTTTTCCTTTCGGCCTTTGTTGTTTTGGATGAGAGAGTTTGCTGCTTGGATGATGAGTGATGTGGATCTATAATTTTCGAGAAGTCTCACCACTTTCGCATGAGGGAATTCCCTTTCAAAATTGAGGATGAGTTGGACATTGGAACCACGAAACGCATAGATACTTTGGTCGTCGTCCCCTACCACACAAAGGTTATCACTGTTCCCTCGAAAAAGAGATAAAAACTCATATTGGAGTTGGTTTGTATCTTGGAATTCATCCACAAGGAAGTATTCGTGTTTCCTTTGGTAATAGGCCGCAATTTCAGGAAACTCAGCTAACAGCCGTTTGGGAAGTAATATCAAATCATCAAAGTCGATTGCATTTTTTTCTTTGAGTCCTTCTTCATACAGGGAAAAAACTTCAGCAGCCACTAAATCAAATTCACCAGAGAGTCCATTGTCCTTGGGGTGGACTTGCGTATTTTTGGCATAAGAGATACGGCGAAGGATTTCTTTTGGGGGAACTTTTTTGGGATCCAGGCGTTTGGATTTTAAAAGGTCGGAAACAAAAGCTTCTTGGTCTGTCCCGTTAAAGAGTAAAAACGTTTCGTTGTAACCAAGTTTTGTGATGTGTTCTTTTAGGATCTTTAGGCCTAACGAATGGAAGGTAGAAAGTGTGATCCCTTTCAGTTTTTCCCTCGGAACCATCTTTCGGAGGCGCTCTGCCATTTCTTTTGCACTTTTGTTGGTAAAAGAGAGAGCAACGATTTTACTGGCTGGGATTTTCACTCCCTCCACCATATGAGCGATCCGGTTGGTAATAACACGGGTTTTCCCTGACCCCGCTCCTGCAAAAACAAGAAGGGGACCTTGGATGGTGGAAACTGCTTCCATTTGTGCCGCATTCAATTTCATAGGGAGTCCAGTAAGGGACATAATCCAGTGAAATCAAATGGGGTCGAGTAAAAAAGGTTTGGGAAGTTTACTTAGGTGCCGTTTCCATCCAAGATTTATTTGGCCCATGGAAATTCAGAAAATTGACAAAAATTTCCTCTTCGAGAATGGGCAAAACAGAACGAAATCGCATCCAATCCAAAGTGGAATACAGCGCGATCTCAGATAAACCTACTTTTCCATCGGAAAAGAAGTGATTGCCACTTAACTCTCGTTTGATGAATTCTAAAATAGAACTGATCCGAAGTGCATTTTTGGTTAAGTAAGGAGCGGCATCCGGTTTGATTCCCTCCTTATTCAAATAAAAGAGGAGAATGGCATTGTCAAGAGCTTGGTCAATGGCTGTGAGTAGATTGGCTTCTCTGTAAAGATGGTCACCAGCTTTCGGACGAAACTTACCATGACCTTTTGTTTCCAAAATATAATCAGTGATAGTATGGCTATCCCAAATTTTGACATCGTCTGTTTCCAAGTATGGAACTTTCCAAAGAGGATTTTTTTCTCGTAGTTCTTTTTGCCCAGATTCTGTCATCGTATCAACCAGTTGGAAAGGTATCCCTAGTTCTAAACAGAGGAATCGAATTCGTCTGACATAAGGGGAAGTGATGCTACCGTATAATTTCATAAGGAAAGGTTTTCAAACTATGCTTCTTCTAGCAAGGAGTAAGATTGAAACTTCTAAAAAAAGCTAGTCAATCCTTCGGACCCAAGATTGGATTGGAGATGGATTAAAACTGCACTAAAGGAACAAAAACAATTGAAAGAACGAAAAAATTGGAAAGACCTATTCCCTACTCCCATTTATACTTTGGCATCTTTCGATATCAAACTACCACGTTCGGAAAAAGAAAAAACCTATTATGTATTAAAATCCAGAAACTGGGTGAATGTGGTTCCCGTCACCAAAACTGGTGAAATTTTACTTATCAAACAATACAGACATGGGATTGGTGAAGACAGCTTAGAAATTCCTGGTGGCATTGTGGATGAAGAAGGACCAGATAGTGAGCTAACATCCGTCATCCGAGAGTTACGTGAAGAAACAGGTTATGCAACTGATCCAAACAAAATCAAATTATTGTCAAAATTTTCTGGCAATCCAGCCATGTTCACCAACTGGTCCTATTCTTACGTAGCCTATGATGTGGAACCTGTGCATGATGTAGAGTTTGATGAAGGGGAAGATATTGAAATTGTATTAAAATCGCCAAAAGAAGTCAAACGGCTGTTACTTGACGGAACAATCCATCACCCCCATATGGCGGCCGCACTCGGGATTTATTTTTTACTTGAAGGTTAGAAACTAACTTTGATAAGGAACAATTTGGAGAGGGTTCGGATGTTTTGGATCAATTCTTTAGATCATTCGAATGCTTTGATGGAAAACTTCGTTTAGAAAAATCCCCAAGATTTACGAAATCGCTGGAAATTTAAACAGAAGTTTGAGAAAGTATGAATATGAGAAAGTCCATCGTACACACTATCCTAGTACTTATCATAATGTTCTGCCAATTCCCTGTCATGGCAGAACCAGATGCGGCATTGGAACCCATCACCATCACTGTCCAAAAGGGAGAAACTCTTTCTCTCATTTCGGAACGCCACCTTTCTGATCCGAAACGTTGGCCAGAACTCTTGAAATACAATAAAATTCCAAATCCCGATTTGATCAAACCAGGTCTCTCTCTTGTAGTTCCTGTTTTTTTAAGAAAGTCAGTGGTTGGTGTTACTGAATTTGTGATGGGACAAGTGGAATGGAATGGAACTGGTGGAAAAGGACCTTGGACTCCACTCAAACTTGGCCAAGAATTACATCCGAATGACCAAATCAAAACCAATGGAAAGGGAAAAACGGACATCCACATCAACCAGGTGGGAATGGTACGCATCTTAAACAATAGCCATTTTGAAGTGAGAGGGGAAGATAAAAAAGGTGGGCCTGTCACAGTGGCACTTTTTAAAGGTAGCCTTGACGCAAAAGTGACAAAAAGTGATCCGCCAACGACGAACCATAAATTCAATATTGTTAGCCCGTCTTCTACTGCCGGTGTGAGAGGGACTGAGTTCCGAGTGGAACTCGATGAAAAATTGAGTTCAACAATCTCTTGTTTTGAAGGTGTTGTGGATGTAAATGCACAAGGGAAAACGGTAGAACTGACACAAGGAATGGCAACCTTCGTCGAAAAAGGAAAGTCACCTGTCCAACCTTATAAAATTCCAGAAGCACCTCGTATCAAAGAAGAATAGAAGGGATATGAAACAAAATCTAACTGTAATTCTCACTTTATTAGTACTGATTTTTAGTGCCGTAGATTCTAAACCAAAAAGGGAACTAAGAATCCTCATCGATGCGGAAGCCGATGCCAATTTTGAATTGGAACTTTGGCAAGAAAAACCAAGCGAAATGGAAGCATCGATAGCGCCAAAACCACCAGAGGTGATTCAATTCAAAGGGAATCGAATCACTGTGACTCCAAAAGATGACTTCGAATACTTTCGTGTTCGCAGGTTAGGTGAATATGGAGCGAAAGGATTTTGGACCCAAGTGTTCTCTACAAATGTAGACCCTGGTTCTCCTTTGTCTGTTCCAAAAGAATTTGTAACAAAAAAAACATTTGAACCAAAACCAGTTCCGAAAAAACAAGTCTCCGTAATCTCTAACGATAGTTTTGTGATTATCAAAGAAAAGGAAGTTGGTTCTAGGTATTTAACGAGAGACCATATCAATGTATCACCTAGCGATGATGCTTCGGGAATTGCGGAAGTTCGTTACCGAGTGAATGATGGGCAATGGAATTCTGCAAAATCTTTAGCTTCGATTCCTTTTACAGAAGAAGGAGAATACAAATTATTTTATTTCTCTGTGGACAGGGCTGGAAACAAAGAACCAATTCAAATAGTAGAATTTACTAAAGATACGAATCCTCCAACTTCCAATGTAGAGTGGATGGGTACGATGACAAAAGGAAAAGGGAATACAAACTTTTTATCCCCAACTTCTGCAATCCGATTGGTAGCAAAAGACAATCGAAGTGGAGTTAAAGATATTCTGTATTCGATCACCTGCCAATCAGGAACTCAATCTGAGTTTAAATCCTTTACAACGGATATCTCCGTATTAGGTTTAAAATCTGAATGTAAAGGTTCCTTCCAATTGTTTTATTATGCAGTGGACCAAGTAGGAAATGAAGAACCAGTAAAAACTTTAAATTTCCAATTGGGAAGTGAATCGAATTAATCCTAATCCGCAATTTGTGAATTGCACCTTGATTTTGTAGGATAACATTGGCTGAATAGAGATGAAAAAAAATCTTTCTTTAGCCATTTTCCAACATAAAGACTTTCGGTTTTTTATTGTCGCTCGGTTTTTTATGGTCCTTGCGATTAATATCCAAGCAACAATCGTTGGTTGGCAGGTTTATGAACTTACAGGTAGTGTGTTGGATCTGGGCCTTGTTGGATTGTTTGAAGCCATTCCTTCCATCCTTGTCTCTCTTTATGCGGGCCACCTAGCAGACCTTAGAGACCGCAGAAATATCATTGTTGTATGTCTGTTTTTTTTATTCGTCTGTTCCCTCACCTTATTTGCATTCACTGGTCCATTGTTTTATCTTTTGGAAACTTATAAGGCATATCCGATATTTTTAGTGATATTGGTCTCTGGGATTGCTCGAGGATTTATTTCCCCTGCTATTTTTAGTTTTGTTACTCAACTTGTGCCAAGAGAACATTACCCACATTCAGCAGCTTGGATGGGAACATCTTTCCAAGCTGGTGCCGTCATTGGTCCAGCTCTTGGTGGAATTGTGTATGGGAGTTTAGGAATCCACTGGGCTTATGGACTAGATTCTATTTGTATTGGTTTACCCTTCCTGTTATTCTTTTGGATTAAAAAACGAAGTTTACCAGAAACAAAAGTCAAAGAACCACTTAAAGATAGCCTGCTCAAAGGTTTAAAATTTGTTTTAAAAAATGAGATCATGTTAGGTGCCATGGCACTCGATATGTTTGCTGTTTTATTTGGCGGAGCCGTTGCTCTTCTTCCTGTATTTGCAAAGGATATTTTATTCGTTGGTTCGGAAGGACTCGGGTATTTGCGCGCAGCACCTTCCTTTGGTGCTTTGATTATGGCCTATTACCTAACTTACAAACCACCACTTGAAAAATCAGGTAAGGTTTTACTCTCTTGTGTATTTGGATTTGGGATCTGTATGTTGGTATTTGGTTTATCCCATTCATTTTATCTCTCTCTTTTCGCTTTATTTTTATCAGGTGTATTCGATAGTGTTTCGGTCGTAATCCGTTCGACCATCATGCAAACGATGACTCCGGAAGATATGCGTGGGCGAGTGAGTGCTATCAATAAAGTGTTTATTGGTTCCTCCAATGAAATTGGTGCATTTGAATCAGGAATTTCTGCTAAATTTTTAGGGACAGTTGGTTCTGTTGTGTTTGGAGCCACCATGACGGTATTCATTGTGATGTTTACGTATCGGCTGGCACCCAAACTAAAAGAACTAGAGCTAAAAAACTGGGTTTAAAAATGCTTGGAAATTCTCATTTCCATGACAAATTGGACAAGCCATGTCCGATTTGATCCATGATTCAAAACTTCCCGAAGATAAAAAACACACTCTAATCCTTCTCATACAAACGATGTTAAATGATGTGAACAAACAGATCACACATTTAGGAATCAATAACTACATGAAATTGCAAGAGGATATCGCCAAAATTTTGGTTCCCATCATAGAAGATAAAATGGAATGACTAGTCATTAGAACATAACAAAGATTGATTCTGTTTTGCCTGCAAACGGTTTAACAGAAATACTATCCATCTTGGAATGGTATTTTTTTGTCTTGTATGGCAAAAGGATATGGTTCGTTTCTCTGTATGAACCCACATCCAAAGATTTTTACCCTGCCTAAAGTTTGTCCTTCCCACTGCAATGGAATTTGGATCAATTGGAATCAATTCTTTCGGATTACTTCCATCCCAAATGGAAATGGAATGGATTTTTTCTCCATTGGAAAGACTCACACGTGTTCCAAGGAAGTAATTTTGTAAACTTAAGGATATATCCGTTCCTTCACTCATTTCCCATATTGGATCTGGTTCGACTTTTTCCCAATCAAACCTTCCCCATTCCTTTTCCAAACCATTGTTTTTTGGAATCCCAACCCAACCTAACGATTGTTGGTATGGTTTTGCAAGGGCATTAGAGTTAGAGTCAAAATTTCCTGTTTCTTGGAAAAACAAATTTGTTTCGTACAAGGGATTATAAAAACGTTTGATCATAAAAGAATGTAACTCCCAAGTTTGGTCTGTATCGGCAGAAACATTGGACGCTATGAGTGGAATGGCATTTGATTCAATCCGTTTCCACTCCTTTAAAAATTCATTCGTAATGAGAGGGTGACTCATTTTGACAAATACTTCTTTGTTATTGTCCCTTGCTGATACAGAATAATTATAAGACCCAACATATACATCCCTTTCGTCGATTACCATTGTTTTGTGGTGTAAGAGTCCACCTTTGTATGCATTCTCTTCATACACAAAGTCGACATTTCCATCTTCCCAGATTTGAGATGGGAAAGGCAAATGTTGGCTTAGATAAATCGCTTCGGGATTTGTTTGTTTCGGTGAGTTATAAATTCCCCAAACCCGCACCCCTCGTTTTGATGCTTCTAATAACTTTAAACTTATGACCGGATCGAAGTGAGAATAAATTAAATATTGGATGGATACTTTTGCCGAATCAATTGCCTCAAGGATCTGAGCTTGGATTTCAAACCCTGCGTCAGGTGAAAATATATATTTTAAGCCTCCAACTTCGACAGTTCCCAAAAGATTTTTACCCTCCAATGTGTAAACAAGTGCATCGTATTCTGGAAGTTTAAGATTTTGGATCCAATAGACATTGTGATCTGTTTCCAATCCATGCGAAGTAAAATTTCCTGTACCAAGGAACATTCTTTTTCGATCGAATAACATAATCTTTGTATGGTGAATCCCTGAACCTTCCCAACGTTGTACTTTGAATCCAAAAGACTCTAGTTCCTTGTAATCCTCATCTTTGTCGCCATAAATTTGGATATTCACTCCAGTTCTTTTTTTGGCATACAGGGCAGAGATGATTTCATAGTCATCAATCGAATAAACATACATACGAATGGATTCCTTCGACTTTTGAATTTCTGAAAGAATCACATCTCTTACGATTCTCTTTTTTTCTTTTGTCACATTCCGACCGGGATAAGAGAAATAAATTTCACTCAGTGGACTTGGAAATAAAAATGCAGACAGATCTAGTTTTGATTTTGGTGAATGGCAATGCAAAACAAACCATACACTAATGATTGGAATAAAAGGAATGAACTTTTTATCTCTATCTATTTTCAAATTTGGTACCTTCCATAGACATATCCAAAATTAGAACTGATACCCATGGATTCCGGTAGATATAACTGAGAAAGCCCAACTCCTAACTCAAACCCTTCCTCACTTTTAAGTGCCACTTCCAACATACCTTCAGCCACAAAAAATTTCTCAAATTGTCTTTTTTGAAAATGGATCCGACCATCTAACAAACCATTTTGGTGGTAAGGCACAAAATAATTTCCGATTAACTTAACAATGACTTGTTGGTATTGGTATGAAAGTACCAATTCCGTTAAATACCCGAAGGCTCTTCCTTCGATGAGGGCAAAGTTCTTCTCATACCCCGATTCAGTGACGGCGGCCGATGGAAACATTCGAAATATCTGTGATAAATAAGGTGTTTGACTCGGGTGTGTACCCATTGATACATAACCTTCTTTTACAATTTGATGGTTTTGATTTGTTTCTGCAGTATCGGAGAGAAAATGAGAACTTCTTATTTTAAATTCACCTAACTTTAATTCAGTGCCAATTTGGATTGCCTCACCTGCAATTGGAATGGTTCCCGGTTTCTCTGCGATTTGGGAACGAGTCCTGTCACTCCCCTTACACCACAAAAAATCAAATGCAAAGGATAAGGTTTCAAATTGTATTCCAAATCCAAAATTCCCGGAAAAGAGAGAATCACCATCTGCAGAATTCTTCTTTGTTTCACTTGGATGGTCTTTTGTGTTAGGCCCAAAACCTCCTAGTTCCAAGTAGTGAAAACCAAGTCGTAAAGAATTAGATTCACCATAATGGATCCCGAAACTATGCCTCCTATGATGAGAACGACTAAACCCTTCATTCTTTTTTTCGGATGTCAAAAATTCCGAAGAAGATTCCGTACGAAGTAAACCATGAAATTGGTCTTTCGAGAGGAGAAGTGATCCAGAATAAAAATCCCAAATCATAAATTGAAATGTAAGATTGGATTCAGGTTTTATTTCTAAAAATAAACCTTCGCCTCCATCGTATTGAGTGGAAAAACTTTTAGGTGAAAACAAGTGTTCCCTTCGGCCCACCCCTAAAAAAAACAATTTGGATTGGTAACCTAAAAAATGATTTTTTCCTAAGTAATAATTTCGTAACCCGGTTTCTGGTCCTGTTGTGAGTTGGACATCAAGGTTCCAGTGGATTTGGTTTCGGTTATTCTTATCTTTTAAACCAACAAAACCTGATTCTCCTGAGCTTCGATTCAAATAGGCATCGTTACGAAATACTTGCCCCCATCTTTGGTTATGAAAATCCCAATTGGGAACTTCCAATGGTTTGGTGTTTTGGTTTTCTTTTAAAAATAATTCATAGCCATAAATGCCAAACTCAAGACCAATTCCATACACTCTTGTAAAAGGAATAAAATTCAAGACTAGGAAATTGAAAATAACGAACGTTAGATAAATTAACGGTTTCAATTTTCCTCACGATAGACTTCAAAGTCATCTGGAGTGGTTCCTTCTGCATTCGTTTTTAACCAAATGTATTCTCCGGTGCTTACAGTCTTATGAAAGTTTGAGGGACTTTCCTTATGTCCGAAAGATGAAATGAGAATGGAAACTCCATTACTCTTTTTTCTCAGTTGGAGGAATTCACCAGAAGAGATTCCATTTCCGATGGTCTGTGTTGTGACAACGGTGATCAATCGATCCGATTCTGAATGAAAGATCGGTAAGTACCAATCTTTACCATCAGGATCCACAATCCAGGCACAACTGGAAGGTGGTAAAACGGTATCGTTTGTTATAAATCCTTTCCCATTTTTACCAATAGGAATTTCATTCGGAAACCGGGATTGGTAAGAAACCAAATCATCCGTTGAAGTTTCATCTTCTATTAAATACAAACTTAAATCCTCTGTATTTCCAGAGCGATTGCATACATAAACCCATTCATTCTGCGAGAGAAAAGGATTCGGATAAATGGCTTCGATTTGAATTGGTCCTTTTTTCTCTAGAAATCCAACTGGTTTGATGAGATTTGGATGAGTGAAATAAGAATACATCTGTTCTTCGGGGTGACCAAAGAGAACATTCGTTACATCTAAGTTAAACTGTAAGCTAAACAACGGTATCACAGAGATTGCCAATTTCTGTCTTTGGTTTCCAAAAAAAATTGAACCAAGATTTCCTAACGCGGAATTTGCCAAGTAACCTGCTTGGTCTTTTAATTTAACAATTTCCAAACTGGCAGTTTTTTCAGAACCTGGACTCCTCCATAACCCTGGACAAGGAATCGAACTTACCATTGAGGATGAAAAAAGAATGGGTGTAATTTCGGGGTGAAGGGAACGAGAACCATCATATGATTTTTCTTTTAATAGGCTATCATTCCAGACAGTTAAATGGTTGTTAGATGTATCTTTGTCGGTATACAACAAAGATTTAAATGATTCACCAAAAAAACCAGAGGGTAAATGGTAAATATTTTCACCGTTACATTGATTTGGTTCGTATCCAAACGTTTCCATTTTTCTACCACTCTGTTTCCAATAGAAATAGTCTTTCTTTTCACTCGATTGAAAGGAACCAATCCCCTCTTCCCCTTCAAAGAATCCGAAATCAAGAAATGGATTTGGGTTTTGTGCAAATTCTAAGAGGGAACTGCCTATCAATTGTATTTGGTTTGATTCGTGTACACCTGGGCTTAGCTGGAATCCAAATGAAAGTAATTTGGAATCACTCGTGATTCGGGGATGTGGAAACTCTTTCTCTTGGACAACAATGGAAAAACGATTTTGGTTTCCTTTCCTGAGCAAATGGTAACGATTTGGATCAAACTGGAAGGAAAAACTCTCTTCTGTTTTTCGATTTTGGATGGAAAAGGGAGGGATTTGGAAGACTTGTTTGGGGATATAAAATGGTTTTTTTCGTTCTAAAAGATTCCAACCTAACCAAAGTTCCCTAGTGAATAGGAATATTCCATTCTGTTTTAGAATTTCTTCCTTTGCTGAAAATGGATAAACATCTCCATTCAAAATCCAATTTAAAGAAGATAAATCACAAGAAGTTCCTTCATTGCGAAATTCAAAATAAGCAGGTAAAGGGAAGTTTGGTACTGATTCGTTTCCCGGATAAAATTCAGTGAGTCGGATCTGACTTGGATTACACTGAGGGATTGGATTTGTCTCGGCATTTTGTTCTAGGTAGTTTGGTATACCAGGATTACCACAAAACGATTCTTCACTTTCCCATAGATTTTTTTGGTCACGACAAGAAGTGGTTCTCCACTGTTTTGCAAAATATTCCCCTCCTTGTTTAAAATCGAACGAGTTATCATACAAAATCGATTCCCCAAATCGGATGGTTTCCTGTGTTCCCAGCTGAGATAAAAATTGTTTGGAAATGTTGATTCCTTGGAATTTTGGATGGTCGGATAAGAGTAAGATTCCATGTGGTAACATCACACGGCTACGTTTTCGAAAGTCTTCCGATTGGAATGTGATTGTGACTCCCTCTTTTTCCCTTTCGAGTGTTTCCGCATAGGGACAAATGACCTTGTCTTTTGTGTTCTCCCATTCTAAATAACGCACATAATCAGATTCTGAATGACGGAAGATTTCAGAGATGTTAGGTGAATCAATCTCACAACTGGAAATCCAAGATTGGTTCTGGCTTAACACCAAATCGAGAATCTTCTCCACATTAGGGCATGGAAATTCGAATACAATCGTTGGGGTTTGATTTTCCGAAACAGAAAGCGAATACGAACGGTAAACAACCTCACATTCTGTATTCGATTTTTGCAAAAAAATAGGATGAGGGATTGCAAAACTTTGGTACGTCACAAGGCCTGTTGAAAACACTTGTTCTTTCCACTCTAAAACGGGAACCATCTCTCTTCGTTTTTCTTTCCATTTCGCAAATGTCTTGAAGGAGAGATTCCAACCCTTTCCAGATTCTAAAAACGTAGGATATTCTGATTTTAGATTTTTTAAAAGAGAAAACCCGGTTTTCCAACGATTGGAACTTTCCTCATCTAATTTGGAACAAATTCTGAATTTTGCACCTAACTCTAATTTGTACAATGAAATGGGAAGTGAATACACACAAAAAATCCCATTTTCATAATGAAACACTTCCTTTGAATCTGGCAGACTGAGTGACGAATCCTTCGATCCATATTCAAAAAATAATTCAGGAATCTCACCTAAGGAATCATCATAAAAGTAAAACGGAGATTGGTTTTGTGAAGAACAAGAAACTACGAAAATAATAAAGATGAGTAAACATTTTTTCACTTAACCTCTCCTTGTCAAAGAAGGAGTTAAGAATCTTTATTTCGGTTCTATTTTTTTTAAAGATTGAATGTTATTATAAATTTTTTCAGCAAGCACTGGCCCAATGCCTTGTACATTTTCCAATTCTTCTTTTGATGCATCCGTGACTTTTTTTTTCGATTGGAAATAGATTAGGATATTTTTCCTTCGACTTGCTCCGATATCAGGGATATCATCCAAAATGGATTTGAGTGCTTTTTTCTTCCTTTGTAATCTTTGGAAGGTAACACCAAACCTGTGGGCTTCATCTCGTAAATTACGAAGAAGTCGCATCATAGGCGAATGGATATCAAAACTATAAGGGTGTTTTTCCCCTGGAAAATAAATCTCTTCTCGTTTTTTTGCAAGGCCTACCATTGGAATATGCCCTAGATCGAGTGCATTCGCCGCTTCGGCAGCTCGTGATAATTGGGTAAGTCCTCCATCGATCACAATCAAATCAGGCAGTGGTTCTTCTTCGTTCACCAAGTGGCTTAACCTTCTTGCAATCACTTCATGGATCATACCAGGATCGTTGATTCCATCATAACCTCTCATTTTATAATGGCGATACCCTGATTTATATGGTTTTCCTTCTACAAACATCACACCACTGGCAACAGGAGAACTCCCTTGGAAATGCGAGATATCATAACACTCAATTGTCCTAGGTAGCGTTGGTAAATTTAACTTTTCTTGTAACTCCTTCATAGCAACAGTTTGGTCACGAAGTTTTGTTGCGAGGATCCTTTCTGTTAAACTCAATTCCGCATTTTTTTCTGCTAGGCGAAGTAAGGATTTTTTCGGACCCATCTCAGGGAATTTTAATTTAATGGATGTGCCGTATTTTTCGAGAATTGTTTCTAAGAACACATCGTGATTGCCTTTTGCCGACGTTGGTAAGTACACAACACTTGGTAAGATGGTGACGTTTAGATAATAATCACGCAAAAAAGAGTTAAAAGCTTCTTCATCATCTGAAAAAGAAAGGCCAGTCAATGGGAAAGATTTTTTTCCTTCCAACCTACCACCTCTCACTTCGAGTATGACAATCTGACCTTCATCGTCTCGTCTGCTAATGCCTAAAATATCTTCATCTCCACCATCCAAACTGACAACTGTTTGTTTCTCTCGGATTTGATTGATTTTTTCAATCCTTTGTTTGAGAAATCCTGCTCGTTCATATTCCATTTTTGTGGAAGCAGTTAACATCGCAGATTTTAAATCGGCAACAAGGCGATCTTTTTTACCTTCTAAAAATCGAAGGATTTCATCCACTAACTCGGCATAAGTTTCTTTTGTGATATTTCCCTGGCAAGGTCCAAGGCAACGTCCCATATGAAAATTGAGGCAAGGCCTTTGCGGTTTTGAAAGTGGAAGTTTTAGTTTCGTTTTTCTAACTGGAAAAATGCGATGGATGAGCTCTAGTGTATCCCTAGCTGCTTTGACATCCGTAAATGGCCCAAAGTATCTGTCTCCATTGTCTTTTACTTTCCGAGTCAAAAACACCATTGGGTAGTCTTCACTTGTGGAGACACATAAGAAGGGATATTTTTTATCATCTTTTAACCTAACATTGAACTTAGGGTTGTATTTTTTGATGAGTGTGGCTTCGAGCAATAAGGCTTCTTTTTCTGTCCTTGTTGCAATCCAATCCAAATCATACAATTCAACATAAAGTGCTCTTGTTTTTCTGTCTTTTTGGTTAGGATTGAGATAGGACCTAACTCGTGATTGGAGTTTCAGGGCTTTTCCCACATAGATCACTTGCCCCAATTGGTTTTTCCAAAGATAACACCCTGGTAAACTGCCTAAGTTTTTTATTTTTTCTTGGATGGTTTTGAGTATAAGGGCGTCTTTCATAAAGAGGAACCGTCAGGAATTTTACGTTTACAATTCTTAGACAATCTGTATCCCTAGGGTATGAACATACGGAAAATGATCAAATTTATAATTTTTGGTCTTGAAGGATTTAACTATTTAATTGGATTCCCGATTTTACTGTCATATATTTATTTTTTTACACAATGGACCAGTGAAGAACTTCAAATCATTCTAATTTCTACTGCGATCGTTGTCTTTTTCATTATAAGCTTTGCTATTTCTTTTTATTGGATTCGTTTTTCACCCGTTTATAGAATATTCAATGGAACCGCTTCCAACACAGACAACCACAAAGCTTACTTTTGGCTCGATCATTTAGAAAAAGTCTCGATGATCGATGTCATCGTCCGTTATTCCGTAGGTTATGTTTTTGTACTCGGTGCCCTACTCTTTTACCAAAAAACCAAAAATTTTGTTCTACTCAGCGAACTTGCCATTGGACTTGGAATGACAGTTGCCTTTACGATTTTGTTCCAATCGATTTTTATTGGGTATGTAGAAACAAAATTTAATATAAAGGGAATTTTACTTTCCATTCGGTTAGATAAAAACTCGAGGATCAATACAAGAAAGTTATCGAGGAATTTAGGATTCCAAACTGTCCTCTCATTTTTAGCTGCTATTTTGTTACTTTTTATCATCAACTATAGAATGAACTTCAAACAAGAGTTAGACCTAGTTAACTCAAGTATGCAACAATCTGTAATGGATTCTGAATCCCTCATGCGACTCACTTTAGTTGATTTTCGTGATCGCCTTACCCTTTCGATTTTTACAGAGAACAAACTAAAAGACCAAATTGTGAAACGCAATTTAAACGGAATTCGAAATGTCCTAAACGAAATCCAATTAAAGAGCACAAACCATGCAGTTGAGGCATTGTTTTATTATAAACCCGATGATGGAATTTTTATCTCAACAAATGAATATGATCGTTCCAAAACCGGATCCATTTTTTACATTGAAGATGGAAACTTAGCAAGACAAGGACCACTTAGACATACAAGCATTCGTTCCAAAATTTCAGGAGATATTGTTTCCCCTTACACCTTACCCGTCTATGAAAACAACCAATTCCAAGGTTACGTAGGTGGATTTCTCAACATAGGCAAATTATCGAGTTTTATCTTAGGAAATTTAAAAATTGGAACATCAGGAAAAGTTGGATTTTTTGATGGTGATGGAACCATAGTTTATTTCTCGGACAAACGAGACATTGGAAAAAACGCCAAAACAATGTTAGTTTTCGATACTCCTTTCCAAACTCAGGAAGCACTTGGGTTTATTGATTCGACAGAAGATGGAACTCAAAAAAGAATCTTTTTTGTTAAAAACCCTGAATTCAATTATATCATCTATTGTATTTTTGAAAATTCAGAACTGTATGAAAAAACGTTAACAAGCCTTATGATGACACTTGGGATATCCATTTTGATCGTTGTCCTCATAGGAATTGTGACAGTACTTGTGATTGAATCCAAATTAAAACCATTAGAACGAATCAAGTTACGCATCAGTGAAATGGTAAAAGGAAACTTAAAATCCGATTTTTATGACTCGAGCCGTGATGAAATTGGAAGTATGGCAAATGCCATGTTTGAATTCCAATCCAAACTCCGCCAAATCGTCAACCAAACTCAATCAGTTTCCAATGAACTCACCAATACAAGTTCCGATATTTACGAATCCATGTTAACCCTTTCGGATGCAGCCCAAAACCAAGCGGCAAGTAGTGAAGAGATTTCTGCCTCCATTGAAGAAATCACTGCTGGGATTGAAAGTGTGGCACAACGTACGGAAACCCAATCTTTTACCTTAGTTTCTCTCATGAAAAAAATGACAGAACTCAACCAAGCTGTTTCCGAAATCGATAAAAAATTCCAAATTGCAGATGTACGTGTAGAAGAAATCACAAAAGATGCAAAAAAAGGGGAATCATCACTTGGTGAGATGAAACTTTCCATGGATAAAATTTACCAGTCATCTTCTGAGATGACAAATGTAGTGGAGATCATCCATACCATTTCCGAACAAATCAATTTACTGGCTCTGAATGCAGCCATTGAAGCGGCAAGGGCTGGTGCCAGTGGGCGCGGGTTTGCCGTTGTTGCTGATGAGATTTCAAAACTTGCTGACAAAACAGCAAAATCCATAGAAGACATCGAAGAACTCATCAAACAGAATGAAGTCGAAATCAACCAAGGCCAGGAAAAAATTGACCAATCAATTTCGATCTTAAGTGAAACCATTACGGGTGTGAATTCGATCAACCAAATGACAAAAGAAATCCGCATGGTTGTCCAAAAACAAATTGAGACCAATGAAGAGGTAAACGAAGGTGTCTCTCAAATCCGAGAACTTTCCGAAATGATCCGAGAGGCAACAGAAGAACAAAAAACAGCGATGATGGAAATTTCACGTTCCATAGCCGAAATCAATAACCATGCCCAAACTACGGCCATTTCAAGTGACGGCACAAAATCCAATTCACAAAACATGAACCAACTAACAGAAAGTTTACGAAAAGAGATCAATTATTTCCATGTCTAAGCCAAAAAATAAAGTCCCACTCAAAACAAAACTCATTGTGATTTTACTTCCGATGGGAATCGGTCTAGTCTCTGCTATGTTTGTGAAGTACAAGGTTCTCCTTCCTGTGGCCGTTCCCAATTCCTATATGGAACCAACTTTGAAAAAAGGGGACACCGCTTACTTCAATCGTTTTTACCGCAAAAGCCAACTGGGAATAGGAGATGTGGTCATCGCCACTTCCCCACTTGACCCGAATGCAACCATCATTGCGAGGATCATTGGCAAACCAGGAGACTCCATTTCCATCCAAAAACGATTGGTCTTTCGGAATGGAACTATCTTAGATCCCACAATCTTCCCCGAACCAAACACACAATTGATCTCTCTTATCCCAGCAGGTAAAACGGAACATGATGATATGAACCCAGTTACAGTTCCTGAAAAACATTTTTTTTTACTCACTGACAATCGCGAATTAGGAGTGGATTCGAGAACCCTCGGCACCATCCAAGAATCCCAAATCATTGCTGTTATGTGGTGATTTTGATTGTATTATTTTGTAATTCGCAGAGGAAGTTCGATCGAAAATTCAGTATTACCTGGTATGGAGTGAAACTGTATCGATCCATTATGCCTCTCGACGATCTTGCGGCAAATATCGAGTCCAAGCCCACTTCCCTCACCGAGTGCTTTTGTAGTAAAGAATGGTTCAAAAATACGGGCCTGGATCGATTCAGGGATCCCAGGTCCCGAATCTTGTATGTTAATACATACCCTATCCCCAAGATTTTTGCTTTGTATCTTGAGTGTCCCATGAAAGGACATCGCTTGTAAGGAATTGTAAATCAGATTGGTCCATAAGTGTAAAAGTTCTTCTGGATATCCTTCTATGAAAGGAATGTCATCATATTCCTTTATCAAAATAACATTTTTCTTAAATTGATTTTGGTACAAAGTGAGAACAGTCTCAATATTTTCTTTTATATTGACTTGGATTGGATTTTTGGAAATTTCAAATCGAACAAAGTTTTTTAAAGCAAACGTCATTTTACTAGCTCTTTCAACGGCTAGTAAAATAATATGAAGTGATTGGTGAACAGTGATCTCTTCCACAACTAAAGTGAGTATCTTCTCTACCTTGTCTTTTAAAAACAATTCCTGATACGACTGCAAAACATCCAAATCAAATCCAGCATCAATCAAATGGAAGGATAAAGAATCAGGAAGTCCTCTTGAATGGAGCCAAGATTCAATTCGTTTCCTTCGGCTCATCCGTTCTCTACCAGAAATGATTTCAATCCTAGATTTTAAAACTTGGATTAATTCCATAAATAAATTTTGATTCTTTTTATCTGGTAAGAGTTCTTTTAATTCTTTTTGGAATAAGGAATATTCGGACTCAAATAAAGACTCTTTTAAATTTTCCGCTGACGCTTGGATGGCTGCGATGGGGTTATTGATTTCATGTGCTATTCCAGCAACGAGTTGCCCAAGGCTTGCCATTTTTTCAGAAAGTATGAGTTGGTTTTGTGCTTTTTTTAATGTAGAGATTGTTGACTCTAACTCTTCATTCGAGTTCTTGAGTTTTTTAGTGCGTTCTTCAACCAGTTGTTCTAAACTTTCATTGAGCTCTCTTAATTCATTTTCTCTTGCGATCAATTCCTCATAAATTTGGTTTTTCCTTTGGTTACTGATTGTCAGTGCTATTTGATCACCTAATTGGCTACAAAAAATAATTTCATCCTCTTGCCACTTATGTATTTTACCGACATGTTCGAAACATAAAGTTCCAATCAGTTCTTCCCCCATCCTGATCACACCATCTAACATTGCTGTGATACCATTGGGTTTTAAATAGGTTTCAATAAATCCTTTGGTACGTGGATCCGTATAAGGATCGTTAGCATCTACATACTTTTCCTTCACTAAGTATTGGAATTCCTCTCGGAATTCAATTTCCTTCAAAATGGCACCGGCACTATGAAGGGCTTTGCTTAGAAGGTAAGTATCCACATTCAAAAGTTCATTTTTGGAATCATTAAAAAGCCAGACACCCACTCGTTCAATTCCAAGTCCTTCCGCCACTGATTTGGTGATGAACTTGGCTAAAGTTTGGATGTCGCCTGACCGGGCACTCGGATGAGAGGAGACTTGTGCCAATATGTTTTGTTGGAATCTGGCCCGATTTAGCTCTTTTTGAATCCGATCCATGCCGTTTTTAGACATCGAAAATAGCAAAAATCGTACAACCAGGAAGGTGGAACTTGCCATCAAAAATGTCAATTTCTAGGCTTGTGTTTGCTCCTATGCCCTTTAAAATGAGTGACATAGACCCCGAACTCGAAATTCTGTAATTAAAAAATCGTTTTATCTCTAGATACGAGCCTTTTAGGAGAAACTCAATGGTAAAAATCGCAATTAATGGTTTTGGTCGCATCGGACGACTTGTGCTTCGTTCCGGAATCAAAGACCCCAATTTAGAATTTGTCGCAATCAACGACCTAGTCACCCCAGACAACCTTTCTTATCTTTTTAAGTACGACTCAACTCATGGTCGTTTCAATGGGGAAGTTTCTCACACAGACAATGAAATCATCATCGATGGCAAAAAAGTAAAAACTTTCTCGGAAAGAGACCCAGAAAAACTCCCATGGAAAGAACTCGGAGTGGACTTTGTCATCGAATCAACTGGTCTTTTCACAGACCGAGTGGGTGCAGAAAAACACATCAAAGCTGGTGCCAAAAAAGTGGTGATCTCAGCGCCTGCAAAAGACAAAGACATTCCTACCTTTGTTATGGGTGTGAACCACGAGAAATATGATGCAGGAAAAGACAATGTTGTATCCAATGCATCGTGTACAACAAACTGCCTTGCTCCCATCACAAAAGTGGTTCTTGACAACTTTGGAATCGTGGAAGGCCTCATGACTACCATCCACGCGATGACGGCAACCCAACCAACGGTAGACGGACCATCTAAAAAAGATTTCCGTGGTGGTCGTGGTGCTGCACAAAACATCATCCCTGCCTCCACTGGTGCTGCCAAAGCAGTAGGACTTTGTATCCCTGAAGTCAATGGAAAACTCACTGGTATGAGTTTCCGAGTTCCCACTCCAGACGTATCGGTTGTGGACTTAACCGTTCGCACTGAAAAACCAACAAGCCTTGCCGAAATCAAAAAGAAAATGAAAGAAGCAAGTGAAGGTTCTATGAAAGGAATCCTTGGTTATACAGAAGATATGGTGGTATCAAACGACTTCCTGGGAGACATTCGTTCTTCTATCTTTGATGCAGATGCTTGTATTGAACTAAGCCCTACTTTTTTCAAACTCGTGTCTTGGTATGACAACGAAATGGGATACTCTAACCGAGTTCTCGACCTCGTACGTTACATGGCGAAAAAAGGCTAAGATGAAATTACCTCTTCTCGAAGATCAAAATCTAAAAGGAAAACGAGTCTTTGTTCGTGTGGACTTCAATGTCCCTGTAGAAAACGGAAAAGCAACGGACAAAACTCGGATTGAAAAAACCCTACCTACTTTGGAATTACTGATCTCCAAAGGAGCAAAGATCATTTTGGGAAGCCATCTGGGCCGACCCAAAGGTGGACCGGAACCAAAATATTCCATGAAACCTGTGTTTGATGTTCTTTCCACACTCGTCAAAACCAAAGTCAGTTTCTCAGAAGCCGTCATTGGTGCCCCTGTTGTGAAGTTATCAAATGAACTTGGGGAAGGTGAAATTTTACTTTTAGAAAACCTTCGTTTCCATAAGGAAGAAGAGGAAAATGCACCTAGTTTCTGTAAAGAACTGGCAAAACTCGCTGACGTTTATGTCAACGATGCATTTGGAACTGCACATAGAGCCCATGCTTCAACTGAAGGTGTGGCTCACCTCCTCCCTGCCTTTGCAGGACTTCTCATGCGTAAAGAAATTGAAGTATTAAGTGGGCTTCTTGCAAGACCAGAACGTCCGTTTGTGGCGATCGTAGGTGGATCAAAAGTCAGTTCCAAATTTGCGATTTTAAAGAACCTTCTCGAAAAAGTGGACCACCTCCTCATCGGGGGCGGTATGGCGTACACCTTTCTCAAATCCAGAGCTGTTCCCATCGGAAAATCCCTTGTAGAACCTGAATTTGAATCCCAAGCCTTCCAACTCATTGACCGAGCTGGTGTCCAAGGAGTTGACCTCCAAATCCCTGTGGACCACATCATCGCAGACAATTTTGATCCGAACGCAAAAACCAAGTCTGTAGACAAAATGGGAATTTTGGACGGATGGATGGGAATGGACATTGGGCCAAAAACCATCGACAATTATGTAAAAGCCATCAAAGAAGCAAAGACCATCTTATGGAATGGACCGATGGGTGTGTTCGAAATGGATAAGTTCTCCAAAGGAACGATTGAAATTGCAAAAGCCATTAGTAAATCCAAAGCGAAAACTGTTGTGGGTGGAGGAGATTCCATCGCTGCGGTAAACAAAGCTGGTGTGGCTGATAAAATCACTCATATCTCCACTGGTGGTGGTGCTTCCTTAGAATTTTTAGAAGGACGCACTCTCCCGGGAGTTCAATGTTTACTCCCAAAGGAAGACAAATAAGATGAGAAAGAAAATCATAGCCGGAAACTGGAAGATGAACCTAACGCTTTCTGAAGCGAAAACCATAACATCTGGTCTCAAAGTTGCCAGTGATTCTTCCTCTTATGAAGTGATGGTGTTCCCAAGTGCACTCCATTTGGAATCGGTTTCTTCCATCGCGAGTGGATCCAAACTCATTGTTGGGGCACAAAATGCGTACCAATCAGGTCTCACTGCAATGACGGGAGAAATTTCCCCTGTGCAACTCGCAGAACTCGGGATCAAAACTGTCCTTGTGGGCCACTCTGAAAGAAGACAATTCCTCGGAGAAACTTCCGAGTTTGACAATGCAAAGATAACCTACTTTTTAAAAGCCGGACTTCGTGTTGTCTACTGTGTGGGTGAAACTTGGGCCGAAAGAGAAAAAGGCCAAACCTTCTCTGTGTTAGAAGACCAAATCAAAAAAGGTCTCAAAGACATTACGAGTGACCTCTTTTCCAATCTTGTCATCGCATACGAACCTGTTTGGGCGATTGGAACGGGAAAAGTAGCAACTCCTGCGGAAGCGGAAGAAGCCCATGCATACCTTCGAAAAGAAATTGGCGGACTCTTTGTGGGAGCAGACCAAGTGGCTGAAAACATCCAAATTCTCTATGGTGGATCTGTGAAACCAGATAACATCAAAGAACTTCTCGCCAAACCAAACATTGACGGTGGCCTAGTGGGTGGAGCCAGTCAAAAATTAGAATCATTTTTAGGACTTTTAAAATAAGGAAATTATATGGGATTTTTTGCAGGAACCATTCTGACTCTATTTGTTTTACTTTCACTTTTCCTCATCCTTCTTGTGATGATCCAAACTGGAAAAGGTGGAAGTGCGGGAATGCTTGGCGGATCAACCGCTAGCCAATCCGTGTTTGGAGCTTCAACGGCTGACGTGATGACAAAAACGACAAGAGTTGCGGCGATTTTGTTTATAGTTTTATCACTTGCTCTTTCCTTTGTTTTTGCAAAGAAAGATGAAGTATTGGTACCAGATGTGGAACCAAGTTTGGAAACTCCGGTAGAAACTGATGGAACAACTCCCGAAGTACCGGCACCTAGCACTCCTTAGTCTTTTTTTACTGAGTGTCGGTCTCTTCGCTGAGGTCGACATTACCGAAAAAGAAAACCGATTAGACAAGGAAATCCTTAGCCTTTACCGAGACATCGCCAAGGCCAGGGAACTTTTGTCTTACGAACAACTTTCGTCTTTACCAGCCAATACCACAATTCAATTCATTGGATCTTATCCAAACCGTACAGGAATACGTATCCGTAAGTTCAAAGTCGATCCAGACCCTCAGAACAAAAATCGAATCAAACATTCAGAAGAAAAATCAATCTTACTCGAATTTAATGGCTCAGTACTATCTAAAGTAGAAATCCAAATCACTTCAGAAGACACGGAAATCGAACAAAAAACGAGAACAAAAATTACTGATACTACCCCTTTGGATGAATCCGTAAATGATATGGTCATCCAATTCTCAGGACTTGATGGATCTGAAAGTTTCCCGCTTTCCTCTCTCCGAAATGATTCCATCAAACAAGAAAGGAATGATTTCAAAAAAGATTTTTATATCAAATTTTTATTGGATTTCCATAGCCAACTCATTTCGATTAGTGCACTCCAGAAAACAAATGGAAACCAGAGCCAAAAAAAAATGTTCAAACAATTGAACCAATCACTGGGCTATTAATTTGTCAGAAAACAGTCACAATGGTGATTCTCAATCGATGGAAAACATCGAAAAAGTCGCAGAAAAAGCCCGAGAATTGGAAGCCATTTATGATGTAGTACAAGACCCACTGGTTCTTATCGATTCCGATTTCAACATCCAAAGAGCCAATCTTGCTACCATTTTATTTGCAAAGAACAATAAATACGACGAGTTGTTAGATAAAAAATGTTACGAAGTATTGTACCAACGAACAGACGTTTGTCCATATTGCCCTAAAATTAATGTAAAATCAAAGGACAAAAACCAAACTTCGTCTGCTCCTATCACCAGAGAAATTTTTTTTCGTTCTGAAGACAAAAAACAAACACTTCTTTTAGAATTTTACCCCTACCCGAAACAAGAAGATTTGTTTTGGATGGTGGAAAAAATATCGGATGTCACAAAACAAAGGGACAAAGAAGAAGAATCTTTCCGAATGCGTAACCTCGCTTCCTTAGGAATATTAATTTCAGGAATTGCTCACGAGTTAAATAACCCTTTAACTGGGATTAGTCTTACTTTACAAAATTTAAAAGCAAATTGGCAAAACCAACCGCCAGAACAAATTGAAAAGAGATTGGATATGATAAAGAACGATATCTCTCGTGCTGCCATCATCGTATCAGATATTATTTCCTTTGCAAAAACGGATAAGGTCAAAGTCACTTTAGGTGATATCGTTGAAACCATTAACCGCGCAAAAGATACAGTCATTCGGCTTTATCCACACCTAAGTAAAAACATCAACTGGCGAATCACATGTGATCATGAATACCAATTCCCTTTTCATCCAGGAAAGATGGAAAGGTTGTTTATGAATTTGTTTCGTAACTCACTTCAAGCCTTTGATTACAGGCCTGGCGAAATCGCAATTGAGATTCGCAAAACTAAAAACTGGCTTCACATCATCGTGGAAGATAATGCAGGAGGAATTCCTGATGCTATCATCCAAAAGATCTTCGATCCTTTTTTTACGAGTAATAAATCGGGAACTGGTACCGGACTTGGACTTTCTATCTGTCATTCCATTGTGAAGGAACATGATGGAAATATCTCTGTTAAATCAGTGGAACAAAAAACAAGATTTACGATCTCTTTCCCGCTCACTAATGACATCACGGAGCCAAATTCATGAAACAATCCATTCTTATTGTTGAAGATATCCATTCGATACGTGAAGCCATCATGGATTTATTAAGTGTAAAATTCAATGTGTTTGGTGCTGAACATTTTGAAGAAGCCGTTTGGTATTTGTCAAATGAAAAAATTGACTTAACCATTACTGACATTCGATTACCTGGTAAATCTGGCATAGACCTAGTGAAACTTATCCAAAAAGAGTTTCCCAGTGTTCAATATGCTTTGATGACCGCATACAATATCAATGAATACATCAAATATGCAAAAGACCTTCAAATTTGGAACATCATACCTAAGTATAGTTTTTTGGATATCCATCTGATTGAAGTGATGGTAGAAAAATTATTATCAAATGATATCTTTGGAATTGAAAAGTATTTTGCAAAAGATTTCCAAGTATTAGACCAAAACATCAATAGTGAATTTGAAGAAGCACCTAACAATGGAATTGTTTATAAACAAATTAAATCAGACCAAGACAGGTCTATCCTTTGTGGTAAAATCTCCAAAAATTTAATCCAATTGGGAGCTCCAAAAGCGATCCAACAGGTACTTGAAGAACTAACTTCCAATGCAATGATCCGTGCTCCTCGCACAAACGAAGGAGAATACAAATACCAATTCGAAATTCCGAGCCATGATATGGTTGTTCCTCTCGATAATATCCAACTGATGCCTGAAGATTATTTTTTAATCGGTTATGGATCCACTGAGAGTACGATTTTTATAGTTGTTCGCGACCAGTTTGGATCCCTACGAAAGGAAGAAATATTACATCGATTGGACCGTCATATCAGTATTGATGAAACAACTGGTTTTCCAAAAGGTTTAGAAGACAGCCACGGAAGAGGACTTTATATCTGTAGAGAAATTTCAGACCAATTGATCTTTAATATCAAACCAGGTGTTTGTACAGAAACCATCGCTATGATCAACCGAGAAGGTAGAACTGGATTTAAGTCTTTATCCATTTACGAAGTATAAACAAGATTATAGCATTTGAAACTGTACTAAGTCCGTTTTTGTTTCCATATAAAAAACAGAATCTGTTTTTCCGGGGAAAAAACGAACGGGAAGTTCGGATGGTGAAATTCTTTTTTTGCGAATCAAATTTCCTTTTGGAGTATAAAACTGAAGTTCTGAATCCACAGCCGCCACAACAAATTGATCACTCGCAAAAATGGATTGGTAAACACCCACTTGTTTTGTTTTGATTTTTTCCCAAACCAATTTCCCATCTTCATAAAACTGCAATGAGTCTGGAGTTTGTAAAAATAGATTCCCATCGTTACTTGTAGCCAAGTACAATTGATGCGGGTAAAATTTGGCCAAAGGAAATTCTTCTACAACTTCACCTTTTTCATCTAAGATAAGGATCCAATCTTTATCATTCACCGAAAAATGAACCGACACAAACCTGCCATCGGGTGAGATAGACAATGATTTAAAAAATGAATTTTCTTTCTCTTTCGATAAATCAAATCCATATTTTAAATTGGCCTTTTCATCCAATCTGTAAATTTCTCCACCAGAAAACAATACAACACAACCTTTATTCTTAGTATCAAATCGGTAATCAGTCAAAAACCTACCATTTAATTCTTGTTTGCCGATTCTGTTTCCACTTTCATCGAGTAAAAATACTGTGTTATTATCTCCTGATAGATACAACACAGGTGATGCATAATAACCACTACGAGGGTATGAATTGATTGGTTTTTTCCAAAATAACTCACTACTATCTGAAAAAAAATTAACTTCATCTCCAATTTTTTCATATAACAAATATCCATTCCCTAATAGTGGAAAATCGATTAAATATTTAGGATCAATTTCTGGGCGGGAACTTGTTTTGAAGGAATAAAACTGTTTGTTGTATAAATAACCATTAATTGATTTGATTGGATCTTCTCCGAGCTTCGGAGGATTGGTACCAAATTTTCCTTCCAAATTCCAAATCCAAGTTTCACGTATACTCGGAACAAAATTCAAATCCACATCCCAACTAAAATAGAACAAAAGAAAAAATCCTATGGAATAAAATATGTTTTGAAGCATAACTTATATAACCCTATTTTTTAAAGATTGGTAAATCAAAAATATCGCAGTGTTACTTGCATTTTCACGTATTGCTTCTCTGTTCCCAGGAAACACATAACGGTGCACAGTGGTCTCTCCATTTGGTTCTTTGATTCCAATACAAACTGTGCCTACAGGTTTTCCTTCACTACCACCATCTGGACCCGCAATCCCCGTGATGGATACTCCATAATGTGTTCCTGTTTTTTGGCAAAGTCCATCAACCATAGCTTTTGCCACTTCTTCACTAACTGCACCATAAGTGTTTATGGTCTCTATGGGTATCCCAAGTAAATTGGACTTCATTTCATTCGAATACGTTAAAAAACCACCCATAAAATAGGAACTGGAACCAGGTTGTTCTGTCAATTTTTTGCCGAGTAATCCTCCAGTACAACTTTCCACAACAGAGATTGTCAATTTATCAGCTAATAAACGATCATGTACATTAATAAACACATCGTCTGAAATGATTTTTGGATATTGAGTTTCCAATCGATTGATGATTTGATCTAGTAAATTTTGATTTGTCGATTGAAAAATACATTTGATATAACCACGGTTAGCAGTGACACCCCATTCCGCCTCATGAAAGAACTCAGTTCTATTTGGTTCGATAAAATCATTTTGGAATAAGGACTCGCCAATGTTCCACAACCATTTAGTTTTTTGGAGTAAATTTTCACGTGGGTAAAGTTTTTTCAATTCAGGAACTAACCTACGTTTAAACATTTCAGTCATCTCGGATGGCACTCCTGGCATACATACCAAATAGGATTTTTCTCCTATAGATTCCACAAATCCTACCGCAATGCCTACAGAATTGTCTAAAGTTTTACAACCTTCAGGAACAAAAGTTTGGCGAAATACATTGGGAAGAATATCTTTATATTCCTTTCCTCTTGATTCATAAATTTTAGTGAGACGAAGTTTTGCTTTTTCGACAGAATAAGATTTTTTTCCGGTTAATTTCAAAACCGATTCCAGAGTATAATCATCTTCTGTTGGGCCAAGCCCACCTGTCATGATAGCAAGCACCGGTTTTTCTTTTGCGAGAGTTTGTAGTGATTGTAATTCAGAAAGAATCAAATTTGGATCATCAGGCAAAGTTATGAACTTTTTTACCTTCCATCCAAGTTCAAATAGTTGATTCGCTATCCATCCAGAATTTGTATCCAGACTACGACCCGCGGTTAACTCGGATCCAGTGGAAAGGATTACAATAAAAGGTGACATCATCCTTATACTTCTTCTTTCGACATTTTTTCAGGTGAAGAGATTCCAAGAAGTTCTAAACCTGAAGCAATTGCCAATTTCGTAACATAGATCAGTAACAATAATTGTTCCTTTTCCTCACCTACTTTCTCTTTGATACGGTTATCTTTATGAGAATAAAATTTGGTAAATGCCTTACTCAGAGATTGAAGATAGTTTGTTAGGCGATGCGGTTCCAGATGAGTTGCGGTATCATAAACTTCTTCCTGAAAACGGGAAACCCAAAAAAGAAGTCGAACTCGTTCTTCTTGTTGGAATTGTTCAACTTTTAAATCAGTAGGAAACTTCCATTCTGATATATTCATTTGTAATTCACGGAAGATGGAACAAACTCTTGCATGAGCATATTGGATATAAAATACAGGATTTTTATCTGATTCATCTTTTGCTAAATCCAAGTCAAAATCGAGTGGTGCATCCGAACTTCTCATTAGGAAAAAATATCGTCCCACATCTTTTCCATTTTTTCCTAGATAAGTTAACAAATCCCGCATAGTTTGGAAAATTCCCAACCGTTTACTCATTTTAACCTTTTCTTTGTTTTCGATCAGATTCACTTGTTGAGCAATGAGAACCATAAAACTTTCTTTTGATTTCCCGAAGGATTCCACTGCCCCTTTTAATCGAGCAATATAACCATAATGATCAGGTCCCCAAATATCGATAAGTTTGGTAAATCCTCTTTTGTATTTATCAAAATGATAGGCAATGTCAGCCATGAGATAAGTTGGCCTTCCATCTTCCCTACGAATCACACGGTCTTTGTCATCACCATAGTGGGTTGATAAAAAATGGAGTTTACCATCGATTGTGGCGACATCTTCTTTTTTCAAAAGGGAAGGCACATTTTCTACTTCACCTGATTCGTGTAAGCTTCTTTCGCTGTAGAACTTATCAAATTGAACACCAAATAAGTCTAAGTCTTCTTTTTGTCGGCTAAGGTTATACTCAACTGCATACTTGGATAAAAACTGAATACATTCTTCCCAATTTTTATTTTGGATCCAATCCGCAACTTGTTTTGAATGCTCTGAGTTTTTAAGTAATTCATTGGCAATGTCTTTAATGTATTCCCCTCTGTAACTTTCTTTGGGTAATACACGTTTTTCTATCAGTGAAAATATGGACTCGTCAGATTCTTCTTCTTGGAAGGAAATGTGATCCCCTTTACTTTCAAAAATTCGAATTAAAACTGCCACTCCGAGTAAATACACCTGGTTTCCGTAATCGTTTACATAAAACTCTCGTTTGACGGTATGACCTAAACTCAATAATAAGTTTGCTAATGCATCACCATAAGCAGCAGAACGAGCAGATACAATATTCATGGGACCAGTTGGGTTAGCGGAAACAAATTCTAACAAAATTGTTTCCAAATCATCTGTTTTTGCAAAGGAAACAACAGGTGACATGACTTTTGCAACATACCCAATTAAATACGAAGGACGAATTCTGAAATTGATAAAACCAGGCGGAGAAAAAGATACAAAATCAAAAAGGGAATCATTTTTGATTTCGGCAAGAACTCCTTCAGCAATGTCCTTCGGGTTCAATTTTAAAAGATTTTTATTCTCTAAGGCAAAGGGAGAGGAGTAATCTCCAAACTTTTCGTCCCTCGAATATTCAATTCGAATTTTAAAATCTTCAAATGGGATATCGACATTCAGCTTTTGTATATAAGACGTAACTGCAGATTCTAATTCTGCGAGGACAATATTCTTTAATAATTGATTGGCTTTCATTTTAATATTTAATTTCCATTTTTAATTTGTCTGAATTTTCCCATAGTTCAAAACTTTTGATTTTAAATCGTGATACAAAATTAGGAATAGATTCTTCTTTTTCTCGAAGGATCGCTTGGAAGATTTCATTCTTTGGTTTTGTTTTAGGATTAACGGAATTTTGTTTTAGATTTTCTGTTTTGAGTAATAATTGGAACAGAGCAAGGAAAACCGAAAAGGTCATCACAAGTAAGGTCGTTTTTGTTATAAAATTCATAAATCACCAATCGTTCGATAAAACTCAAAATAAGATTTTAACTCTTTTCCAAAAAGAGAACGTATAAATTGATTCAGGATCATATCACCTTCTCTGTATTCAAACTCTCTCGGAAAAATAACCAAAACATTTGAAAATTTCTTAGATAACATTGTGTGAAATAGTTTTAAAACAGGCAAATGATCTTTGGAAATGGGATGGCAATCAGAACATAAAAATTCACGGGAATCAACTGAAAAATAAGCCTTAGATTTTGTGAGGACTTCCTCCCCGCATGTATGGCAATAAAATTCCGAGGGGAAATGGCCCATATGGGTTAGTGCTCTGATTTTAAAAAATGGCAAAATTTCCTTTCGAAAACCATTTGTATTACTTGTTTCCAAACTACCAGAAAGTAACTGGAATAAAAAAGGATGATTTTCCCCTTCAGGATACAATTGAGAAGTAAGTTCCGTAATGTAGAAAACAAAAAGGGTTCCTATATAATCAGACTTTAGTTCATCAAAACGTTTGATCAAATGGATTTCTTTTGTCGATTTCCAGTCCTTCTCTGCTTGGTCGTAAAAATCTACTTCCACCAAACAACCAATTTCTGTTGAAATGATGGCACGTCGTTTGGATTTACGAATCCCTTTACTGATAAAATTCATTCGGACTTGGGATTCCCCGGCAAGACTAATCAGTCGGTCACTATCACCGATGTCTTTACTTTGGATGATGATTCCTGTTTCTTTTCGTATTGCCATTTACGTTGCAAATACCAAATCCAAACATTCATCTTCCATTTTTCTCATTAAAACTGCATCCTCTTCATTAGTTTCATGATCATAACCAAATAGATGTAAGATCCCATGCACAAGCAGACGATAAAATTCATCAATAACGGAATGACCTATTTCAATTGCTTGTTTTTTGCAAGTCTCCATGGAAATCACAACTTCGCCTAAAATTTGAACCGGTATTTTTAATGATTCGTCATACAATGGAAACGACAATACATCTGTTGTCTTTGATTTTCCTCGACGTTCCCCATTAATTTCCGACATCATTTGGTCATTCACAATGAACACGGAAAGTTCCAACGATTGTAAAAATTTGGGAGCCATGTGCTGTAAAATGAGTTCACAATTTTGGATGACTAACTCTGGATCGATTTCCACTTGGTCTGTTTCGTCATTCCAATTTGTGAAAACCTGAAGTTTAGGATTCATGATTTTGGTTTTTTAGTATTCGCTGTTTCCAATGCCTTTGTATCTTCTGGTTTCGGATATTTAGGTCTTTGGTGTAAACTGGAAAGTAAAACTTCTTTAAAACTTGCTTTGATGATTTCTAAATCACCAATGGTTAGACCACTTTCATCTAACTGGTTCTCTGCTAATTTTGAATTGATGATTTTACGTATTAGCTCATCCAAACTTTCTTGAGACACCTCATCTAACGAACGTGATGCTGCCTCTAGTGAATCAGCAATCATCACAATTGCGGTTTCCTTACTTTGTGGTTTAGGACCTGGGTATTGGAAATCTTTTTTGTTTATATTTTTCCGTGCGCTACTAGAGATTTCTTGTAAAGCTTTATGATAAAAGAATGCCATAGTGGAGGTTCCATGGTGTTCTGGGATAAAACTAATGATCTCCCGTGGAAGCCTTGCTTTTTTCGCCATTTCAATCCCATCTAACACGTGATCGATAACTGTTTTTGCGGCAAGTGCCGGATTATTTTTATCAATGTGTTCTGGTTTTGGAATTAAATGTTGGTTTTCCACAAAAAAACCAGCATTTGGAATTTTACCAATATCATGGAAGTACACTCCCACTCTCACGAGAAGTCTGTCCAAGTTTAAATTCTGAGCTGCTCGTTCCGAAAGTGCTGCCACCATAAATGTATGTGTGTAGGTAGAAGGTGCTTTGGTAAGAAGCTGTTGCAGAAGAGGATGACCTGTGTCCGCCAGTTCAATCAATTTAAACCGAGTTGGAATATTGAAAATATATTCATACAAAGGGAGTAAAAACTGAACTGCAGTGGCACTTGCAAATCCATTCACAAAACACATCACAGTAATTCGAAAGAGATTGGAATTAGTTAAGTCCTTAAAAAATCCAGCACCACTGGAAACAAAAAACTCTCTACCATCAAACAAATAACCCGCAGTTGTCACAAGGATTTGAACAAATGTGAGTAAAAACCCTGCTTTTAAAAAATCAATTCGTTTGAGTAACCTTCTGCCATAAATGGAACTCATCACAGCAACGGTGAACGCTAACATAAAAGATGTGGGATTGTAACGAGAGGCGAAGAACACTGCGAAAGACAAAAAGAATCCAATCGCTATGGAAAGTTGTTCGTCATATACAAAACCGAGAAGCAAACAAAGCATTCCCACGGGGACAAACATTCCAAAATAATATACTGCCGACAAATCACTGTCAGTTGCATAAAACACTTTAGATAACAAATAAATTGAAGCGATCACAATCCAAAGCGTAAAAAAGATGATGAGGTTACTCGAAAGGTCATTCAATCGGTTTGGCCTGTATCGAATCAAATAAAATCCCACAATGACTATAAGCACACACTGAGTGAGAAAAATAGAAATGATGGACGCAAGGTTTGCCCGAGTCGCATATAAATTCATCATATCCAGTTTTAGCTTCACTTCTGGTGTGATGACATCCCCTGCTCTAACGATGATTTCATTTGCTTGGATTCGGCTTTTTTGTACAACAACTGCAGTTGCCGCTTTTACCCTTGCATTTTCTGTTTCCTCTGGATTATAATTACAAGCAGGATAGGAATACACATAGTACAATCCAATCCTTGAAACTGCTTTGAGAAGTGAGTCAGAAACGTTTGGTAATTTTTCAGAAGCTAACTTAGACAAGACGGCAGTAACTGGCCCATCTTTATAGATTTGAGAACGAGGAATGACTAAATTCCCATCAATGATGGTGGTATGGTCTTGTGTGCCAATGTTACGAATTTTAGCTCCTGCTTTGTCTAGTTCCTTTGCAAAAGGTAAATCTTCTTTGACAATACAATACTTTGAAAATATCAAATTGGTGTATTGTTGTATGAAGTTTTTTAATTTGTCTTTTCTCGGATAATCTAAGATCGCTTGGATTTCTTCGTTTGTACGATTACGCCATCGTGGGATGCGGTCTTTCACAACAGAAGGATTGGATTTTCCCTCTTGGAGTAAGATGCGAAGGATTTCTAAATCCTCTGATAAATTGGTGTCAATTCCAGCAACTAGGACTCCGAAATCTTTGTCAAAAGCAAAGGGAACATTCGATTTTGCCTTTTGTTTTTCTAAATTCGTTTTTTCGATATCTTCATAGGAAAATTCTTTTACCGATTGGATGGTTTCAGGTGCAATTTTACCTTCGGAAAATAATCCATCTGGATCTGTATTGACCTTTGATTGCCCAAAAAAAGGAATCGAAAGTACGTATGTAACAAAAAGTAACGTAAGAAATACCAAAATGATTTGGATGTTACGAACTACAGAGACAGGTCTCACTTTTGTTAAAAAGTCAGTCACACTCGTCATAGAAGAATCAAAGATCGCTTTCATTGTTTTTTGTTAAATAGGCTTTCGTTTTCTTCAAATCGTCGGACAATCGATTCCACAATCGGGTGACGGGTAATGTCTTCCCTTCCGAAAAAAATTGTCTCTATTCCATTCAAATTTCGAAGAGTGTAAACTGTTTTTTCAAGGCCTGACCGACCATGGGCGAGGTCAATTTGTGTGGCATCTCCCGAAATTGCCATTTTGGAATTTTTCCCAAACCGTGTGAGGAACATTTTGAGCTGTGGCAAAGTACAGTTTTGGGCTTCATCTAAAATGATAAAGGAATGAGAAAGGGTTCGGCCTCTCATAAAGGCAATTGGCGCAATTTCAATTTTACCCACTTGTAAGTATTCACTCGTTTTTTCGAAACCGATACATTCGTGTAACGCATCATAGATGGGACGTAAATACGGGTTTACTTTTTGGGTTAGGTCACCGGGTAAAAAACCTAAGTTTTCTCCTGCTTCCACAGCAGGCCTTGTGAGGATGAGCCTGTCCACCTCTCCTGTTTGCATCATACGGCAAGCAGTGGCGATGGACAAAAATGTTTTTCCCGTTCCCGCAGGTCCCATGGCGATTGTGATGTAGTTTTTATGAAGGCTATCGACAAAACTTTCTTGGTTTTTGGTTCTTGGAAAAATGGGTTTTCCTTTGAAGGTGACAAAAATTTTGTCTTTCGGTGTCCAAGATTCTCCTTCCTTTTGGAAGTCAGGGGAACCAGGTGTTGGCCATCCACCACTCGAGTCTTTTACCTTATTCACCAAGTAATCGATGTCAAAAAAAGAATATTCGGATTTGTCTGGTCTTCGTTTGAAGTTTTCTTCTACTTTCTGAAAGGTATCAAGGGCTACTTGAACGTGGTCTTCACTCCCTTGGATGATGAGAGATTTTCCACGAGGGATGAGTTTTACATTCAGTCGGCTTTCCCATAACGGGAGTTTGCTGTCGCTAATCCCACATACCGTTTGGTAGAGGGATTCTTCCTGAAATGTAAAACTTTCATCCATATTAAATTGTGACTACCCTGAGTTTCAGTTCTTCTAATTGTTTTGCTTCTACTGGGCCTGGCGCTTCACTCATCATACAAGTTCCTTTTTGTGTTTTTGGGAACGCAATGACATCACGGATAGAGGTTCCACCAGTGAGTAACATCATGATGCGATCCACACCAAAGGCAATCCCACCATGAGGAGGAGCACCAAAGGATAACGCATCGAGTAAAAATCCAAACTTGGATTTTGCATCTTCTTCTCCAATCCCAATCGCCTCAAGTACGAGGCTTTGGATTTCTGGGTTGTGGATCCTGATGGAACCACCACCAATTTCTGTTCCATTCAAAACTAGATCATATGCTTTCGCACCAATCGAAGAAAGGTCAACTTCTTTCCCAGCCTTCCAATCCCTTAGTTTTTGAAAGTCTTCTTCTTTGGGAGATGTAAATGGATGGTGGAGGAAGGTCCAAGTTTTTGTGGTTTCATCCAACTCAAACATAGGAAAGTCAACCACCCAATGGAAACTATAAGGAACCTTAGGTGGATCGTATTTTTCTGATAATTTCAAACGTAAGGCACCAAGGGACGCATTCACAATCTTAGACGAATCTGCCCCAAAAAATACCATATCTCCTTCTTTCGAACCCACAGCTTTAGCAATCGCTTCTAAGGTTTCAGGAGTGAACCGCTTTGTGATCGTTGATTCTAATCCATTTGCTCCATGTTTCATGTAAGCAAGACCTTTGGCTCGGAAGTCGCGAGAAAGCCAAGCCGTGAGGTCTTCGATTTCTTTCCGTGAGATGGTCGAACCACCGGGAACACAAATGGCTTTTACCACACCACCACCTGCAATGGCACCCGTGAAGACTTGGAAGTCACATGATTTCACAAGTTCTGATACATTCACAAGTTTCATTCCAAAACGAATGTCAGGTTTGTCTGAACCGTATTCTTCCATCGCCATATGGTATGGCATGGTCATAAAGGGAGAGTTTACTTCTAATTGGAATACTTTTTTTAAGGCATACGCCCACATAGCTTCGATTTCACGACGGATGTCTTCTTCAGTGACAAAAGAAAACTCCATATCCAGCTGTGTGAATTCAGGTTGGCGGTCAGCGCGTAAGTCTTCGTCCCGAAAACATTTTACGATTTGGAAGTATCGTTCCATTCCCCCAATCATGAGAATCTGTTTGAAAAGTTGTGGTGATTGTGGGAGTGCATAAAACTCACCGGGATTCAATCGTGATGGGACAAGGAAGTCACGTGCCCCTTCAGGAGTTGATTTATTGAGAATGGGAGTTTCTATTTCCAAAAAGGAATGTTGGTCAAGGTATTCCCGTAGAGCAAATGTTAGTTTGTGTCTTAACACCAAACGATCGCGAAGTTCTTCTCTTCGCATATCCAGGTAACGATACTTCAAACGAATTTCTTCCCCAGAAGGATCAAACTCATCTAAGGTAAAAGGAGGAGTTTTGGATGTATTTAAAATCTCGATTGCTTCTGCTATGAGTTCGTATTTCCCAGTTTCCATTTTGGGATTGATGGATTCTGCATCCCGAAGAGAGAGTTTTCCTTTCACTGCAATCACATACTCGGAACGAATTTTTTCGACTTTTGAAAAGTCATCTCCGAGGATTTCTTTTCTTGCCACAATCTGTAAAATACCGGAACGATCCCTAAGGTCGATGAAGATCACTCCTCCTTGGTCGCGGTAACGGAAAGCCCAACCTGAAAGGAATAATGTTTTACCAACCGAAGCATCTGAGACACTCGTTGCTCTAATTCGATTTTTGTATTCTGATGTTACCCAGTGATTCAATTGAAAACCTCTTATAATGGAACGTTATCGAAACGACTGATTTTCGGATTGAACATCAATGGAAAATCGGCCGTTGCTCCCGCTCTGTTTTTGGCGATGATGATCTCAGCCATCCCCCTTTTGTTTGGGTCTAGCTCTTCGGGAGGTTTCACCATTTCTTCCCGATAAATAAAACATACAATATCCGCATCCTGCTCAATAGCACCTGACTCCCGTAAGTCGGAAAGTTGTGGCCGTTGGTCTTTCGAGCGGTTTTCAATGGAACGGTTCATCTGCGATAATGCGATGATGGGGCAACCCACTTCCCGTGCCATTTGTTTAAGTCCTCTGGAAATATTGGCAACCTCTTGTTGGCGTCCACCCATAGCAGCTTTCGGATCACTCATGAGCTGCAGGTAATCCACGATCACAAGACCCACTTCTTCTGTGGTTCGAAGTTGGCGAAGTCTTGCCGAAAATTCTTGGATCGTCAAATACCCTGAATCATCGATGTAAAGACTTGCCGAAGTGATATTTCCAATACTGTCTTTTAACTGTGTCATCTGTGCGGAGGTAAGTGTTCCCGCTTTTAACGCATAGGAATCAATCCTTGCGTCAGCACTGATGAGTTTGAGAAGGAGTTCGATACGACTCATCTCGAGCGAGAAAATAACAACTGTTTTACGTTCTTTCAATGCGGCATTTGCTGCGATGTTCAAAGCAAATGTTGTTTTCCCATTTCCAGGACGTGCCGCAAGGATCATAAGTTCGTGTGACTTAAGACCTGTGGTTGCCATATCAAGCCCAGTAAAATGTGTTTTTAAACCGTTGATTCCACCAGTTCCGTTTTGGCTTGCCGCCACCACATTTTTGATGTAATCGATAAGTGCATTGGCATCGTCTTTGACTTTCCGTAACCCTTTGGATCTCTCTTGGCGAGAGATGTCCATAAGGGACTGTTCCACAAGACTAAAAACGGAATCGTTTTCGCCAGGTTCAAGTTTGACTTTATCAATAGCTTGGTTTAATGCTTCAACATACTTCCGTCTGTCGGAAACACGTTTCACTCGACGAACGTAATACTCTAACGGTTGAAAGGGGACAGTATCTTTGTAAAGTGAGGTAATGTATTCCAAGTCGCGAGATTCGTCTTTAAACAGACGTTTTTCTCGCATTTGGTTTGTGACCGTAACTAGGTCAATGTTTGTCCCTTCATTAATGAGGTCTGTGACCGCTTCGAAGACTCTTCTATGGGTATCCATATAAAAGTCATCGGGGCTCAGACCTAAGTCTTCCTGCCCGGCTACCCCTCTCATGAGTAGGTAACCGATTAAGTTCTTCTCAGACTCTATCTCCTGAAGGGGGTTAGAATTCATCGAAAAAGCGTTAGTGTAAGACTATGCTTGGCCGACGACTTTCACTACGATTTGAGGCACAACACCTTCAGCCAAACGAACTTTAATTTTGAACTCACCAACTGATTTAATTGGCTCGCCTAACTCAAGTTTACGTTTGTCGAGTTCCACACCAGTGTTTTTAATTGCGAGAGCAATATCATTCGCTGTTACAGAACCAAAAAGTTTGTCGTTCTCACCCACTTTCACTTTCACTTCGTATGTTTTACCATCAATCGAAGAAGAAAGTTCTTTCATCACTTTTACACGTTTGTCACGTTTTAATTCAGCGAGTCTTTTTTGGTGGATGGCTGCTTTTGTGTTTCCGTCGTTTGCACGTACGGCAAGTCTTCTAGGAATGAGAAAGTTACGTGCATAACCATCAGCAACTTCTTTAACATCCCCAGCATCACCAAGATTTAATACGTCTTTTTGTAATACAACTTTCATCCGTAACTCCTACAGAACTTTAAACGGTAATAAACCGATGGATCTGGATTTTCTGATTTCACGAGCAAGGGCTCTTTGGTGTTTGCCACAAGTTCCTGTGATCCTTCTTGGAATGATTTTACCACGGTTGGTTACAAATCTTTCTAAAATATCTACTCGTTTGTAATCGAGTCCTGCAAGTAACGCTTTGTCAGCGCAGAACTTACATACTTTCTTTTTGTATTTTGCGTTTTTACGACCGAACTTACCTTCTCCGTCTTTACCACGGAAACCACCTTTTTCGTCGTCATCCATCCCGTCCATACTGTCACGGGAATCTACTCTTGTATCATCAATATTTGTCGTTTCACTCATTGTCATCACCTATCAAAAAGGAATGTCGTCATCACCGGCTGGATAATCATCATAACCACTACTTACGCCGGAATCATAAGAATTGGAACTGTCAGATCGGTCTCCGGATCCACCACCTTGTCCTTGACCACCTAATAGTTGTGCGGTCTCGACATATACGCGGATCTTTGAGGCTTTTTTGCCTTCAGGAGTTTCCCATGACTGTTGTTGGAGTCTACCTTCGATTGCTACTTGTTTCCCTTTGCCAGCATATTGTTTCAATATGTCAGCAAGTCGGCCCCATGCAACGCAGTCGAAATAATGAGTTTCCTCTTTTTTTTCGCCGTTCGTCACATAAACTCTGTTATTTGCAATTGAAAAATTGACAACAGAACTCCCGTTCACCGATTTAAATTCCGGATCACGAGTCATACGACCGATGAGTAGTACTTTGTTTAGATCGTTAGCCATTTGCCCTTATTACGAGGGTTTTTAAGATGTTGGCATTGAGTTTAAATTCATGCTCAATCTTTATAACTTCTGCGGGAGATCCAGAACACTTAGTGAGTATAAAGTGACCTTGTTCGTCTTGTCCAACGGGATGCCAGAGTCTTTTTGAACCCCAATCCTCTTCGCCTTGGATCGTGAAGTTGTATTTGGAGAGAAGTTCCTTAACGGCAGACTTCGTCTCTTCTACATTCCCTTCACGAAGAATATTCGTGATTTCGTAGTTTCTCATATTTCTCCTATGGGTATACCTACATAGAAACACTTGTAGGTAGAAGAATTTGTTAGTTTCCACTAGGGTTTTGGTTATGGGGCCTTGGGTCAATGGAATTTCTTCTTGGAGCCTTGAATCCCTTCGCATTCTATGTAATTTCTGACTGTTTATGGGTGAAAAATCAAATTTTCCAGAAGTTTGGGGCCTGGGCCTGGGTCTCTTTTTAGCACTCTATGCTGGTTTTTTAAACCACATCACTCCCAAAGAACCCGCACTCGACAACCATTCTGGATTTGAATCCACACTACTTGGTCTCGAGATGGCTGAAACGCCAAAACAAGTCCAGGATCTCATTGGAATCCCTGACACCATCGATTTTTTCCACCTATCCACAGAATACCGTCGAGTTCACTATTTTGACTTTGGATTTATCTTTTGTTATCTGGCGTTTTTAACCTACACAGGGCATTACGCAGGTCGTAAAGTGCGTCCTATCTTTCTCAAAATTTTTATGGGAATGATCCTACTTCTTGTGATTGCAGGGTTTGCTGACCTCATTGAAAACATTCTCATACTCAATGTCTTAGATGCAAAAACTGCAGAAGAAATGACACCTTCCTTGGAGTATCTTAAACCCACTTCCCAACTCAAATGGTTTTGTTTGTTTTCCTATGTGGCAATTGTTTCCGTATATTTTTGGTTATACGAAAAAGGATGGATTTTAAAGAGTGCTGCCCTTTTATTCTTTACTGGATTTTTTTTGCAGGTGTTTTCCATCATCCGCACCAATTTACTCGAACTCAGTTTTCCCTTTTTTGCATTGGGTATGGTGTGCAGTTGGTTCCACTACGGTTTCAGTTTGGCTTTTAGTTCCTTATCAAAAAAAACATAACCCCTTCCCCCTGAAATCACAAGTTCCGTTCCAAGTTGTTTACAAAGAATGGCATATTCTTTTAAAAACGTTTCTGCTTCTTTTGGACCTAATGGAAAAAAATAATGATCCCCTGGGAGGTTTTGGTGTTTTCCAAACACGGGAATCACTTCAACAAACAAAAGTTTGTCGCCATCAAAATGAGTCACTACAGAAATATTGTGTTTTAAGTATTGGTTTTTGGATCCAAAGAAAAAATTACCAAGTGAATACACGACAATCCCCTTGGGGAATACTTCGATCCCTTGTGGGACATGGGGATGGTGGCCAATGATCACCTTATAACCTGCATTCACCAAATATTTGGCTGCGTTTCGTTCCGTGTCCATGGGAGTAGGATTATATTCCACTCCCCAATGTACGGATAATACATTCACTTGCCCTGGTTTCGTTTTTTTGATGACCTTTTCCGCGGTGGCCACACGGAAATAGGCGGCACCCGGGGAATTGGTTCCAGAAAATAACCTGGTTTCGCCTGTATCCGAAAAGGAAAACAATCGAAATTCAGTATTACCCTTTTTCACAAGGATAGGCAACAACGCATGGTCGGTGTTTTTTCCTGCACCTGTGTGGAAAATTTTAAATTCATCTAACAGATCTAAGGTTTCAAAAAGTCCATTTTCACCAAAATCCATTGTATGATTATTTCCCAAAAACACTCCATTGATGCCGAGAGCACGTAGAACAGTGAGATCCCTTCTTTCCCCAAAAAACACATAGGATTTTCTTTGGTCTGCTGTAGGTGCTTTGTGTAATATAGGTGTTTCTAAATTGATAAAACGAAAGTCAAATTGGTCGAGGTAATGAAAAAAACTCCGAAAGGGAAAAAATACATCCTCAGAACGCATGGAATCCCGAACTCCCCAATTGAACATCACATCACCACCAAACCAAAGTTTAGTTGAATTGGAAATTTGTAGAGCCTCACCAGTTTCTGTTTGAAACTGATATAAGTACTTGATTGGCAATTCCAATGGATCTTCCAAATGTTCTGGAAAATCTGCAGAAAAAAGAAGGATCGGAAATAATAGAAGCGAAACAAAAAACCGATGTTTCATCTCTTAAAAACGAAATACTTGTGGAGATACTTCGGTGATCTGTGATTTTTTCAATTTGATTTGGATGAGAACATTTTCCTTTTCCGTATCAAGGCTCACAACCTTTGTTGTGATTTCTTTTGGTGGGTGTATTTGGTTCACACTTGTTTTCACAATGGCGATGGCTTTTAGTCCTCGTTTACCACTCGTTAATTCCAATCGGTCCAAATTACCATCTTTAAAAAAATATTCGTAATCCCCATCTGCTTTAGAAAGAGCAACCCTAGTTTCACTCAGATTGAATTTTGCCTTTGGGTTTTGGATTTCATTTATATAATTCCCTGTAAGGTATGCATAAATCACAGGGAAGGGAATTGTATATTTTTTGCCCGAGTTTGGATCTTGGATGAGGATATCACCCATCGGTAAGGTTTGGATTTCTTTTGTACTTGTTGGTTTGATTTGGATTTGGTTTTCGTTTGCTATGAGTTCAGTAAAAACCATTCCAAAAAAACTATCCATCAATTGGATTTTAATTTGTTTTGAATCTTTGGCATAAAATACCTTTCCATCCAAATTTACATTTTCTTTCTTAGGGACAAAGGTTTGGATCTGCATAGAAAATTCTGATTTAAAACTAGGGAAATCGGGATTTTTGTCCAAAACCTCTTTTAAAAAAGACTGAGAGGAATTGTCCTTTGCAGGTAAATACTTTCCATTTGCTTTACCTATAAAATTTGGATCTTCTACTTCTGCCGATTGGCAGCTGAGTGAAAGTAAAATGGAAACAATTGTTAAATAACGAGCGTTCATTCTGAAATTTCCTTTTCCACTCGTTTGATTTTTGACACCAGGTCCTTGTTAGACGTCTGTTTGTCTTTGGAAAGTGAAAGTTTAAAAAATTGTACGGCATTGACTGGGTCTTTTTTTGCTAAATACACATCACCCAGATGTTCATAAATCACCGGGTCCTCAAACCCTCGTTCCAAAGCCAATGAGGCTGCAAAGTTTAGATGTAATAAAGCTAAATTAAAGTCTTTTTTTCGGTAATACACCCAACCCAAACTGTCCTGGTAGGCAGGATTATCTGGTTCTAAGGTAATTGCCTGAGTTAACAGTTGTTTGGCCTCTTCAGGAAACATATCTTTTTCAGCATACAAATAACCTAAATAATTCATAGCATTGGATGCATTTGGATTGAGAGATATGGTTTTTTTAAGATCTGATTCTGTTTCAGGGAATTGTTTGAGTTTATCGTAAGCAGTCGCTCTATAAAAATAAAAATTTGGATTGGTTGGATCCATTTGGATGGCTTGTGTATAATCGTTAATACTCTCTTTGTACTTTTCCAATTGGAAATAAGACAATCCTCGCAAATAATAATGAGTTGGATTCGGATTTTCCGAAATGGTTTCGGACAAAATATCCACAGAGACTTTTTCTTTTTTTAAATTTCCTTGCAGATACAAATAGGCCAAACGGAATCGCATTCGGAATTTTTTTTCAAGGTCCGAACTCAAAACATTTGCTTCTTTCATGGAAAGGATAGCGTGGTTCCACTGCCCTAACATCTCTTGGCAGTTTGCAATTTTTTCTAAGTAACTTGCTTGTTCTTCCACTTGAGTTGGCTTTAATCTTTGTTTCCCTCGTTTGAGGATTTTTTCGGCAAGCCCGTATTGCCTATATTCGTAAGCATATTGTGCGGTTTCTGCATTGATTTGTTCGTAATCGGGGTCATTCAATTTATCAGCTAACTCAAGGAAAGCGACACGTGGTGACAACCTGCCAGGATTGGCCTTAATAAAATTTCGAAGTTTTTCATCTAACCCAATGGTACGGCCGTTCACCAATTGGTATAAAATGGGGATGATACCATCCTTTGGAATTTTTTTCTCGTTTTTTAGAGTATCAAAAAACTGAGGTGCTAAATCACGAGCTTCTAAGAAATAAATTTCAGCTAACATGTGCGAGGCGTCAATGTCTCTCGAATTTTTTTCCCTGATTTGTTCCAAATAAAATTTGGACATCTTAAAATCGCCTAACACAAAATAAATTTGCGCTAACCGAAACAACACTTCCATATCATTTTTATTGACTGAATTGTATTCGTTATATCGTTTGATGGCAATTTTTGGGTAATCTAACTTGTAATTAAGCTCACCTAATGATTTTGCTGTGATGTATTTGTATTTGGAATGATTGTCCCTTCTTTCAATGACAAAAGAAAGAGCAGTGTAATACAATAGGGATTGATTCCACATCTTTCGTTCAAAGTACAAATTTCCAAGCAGATACAAAAAATCAGGATCATTGGGAAAAGAGACCAGATCATGTTCCAATACTTCTGTTGCCTTTGTTAAGTCTTGTTCCCGAAGACGGATCCTCATTTGTAAAATAACAAGTTCTTTTGTGACTTCTTTAGTATTCTGTTTTGCAATTTCAGACCATTCCCAAGCTTTACCTGGATATCCTAACTCCAAATAATTTTGTGCTTGGATTTCCGCTGATTGGGCACTTGGACCTTGTCCTTTCTCTTTTAAACAAGTGTGGTATTTGTCTAAAAAAGACACAGAGTTCTCAAACCCAAGTTTTGCCTCGGCTGTCTTTTTACGGTTGTTTGCTTGGTATCCATCTATTTGTTCGTAAATGGCCCGAGAGAGTAAGTATTCGCTTGGAACTCCAGGCTCAAGGAGGGAACAAACTTTCTCTTTGGGGTTTGGATCTGCCTGGTTTGGAAAAACAGAAAGAAAACATAAGAAAACAAAGAGGAATTGGTAGTTTAGAGTTTTAATTGCTTGAAACATCAGTAGATTCCGGCAAAGATCGGGTACAGGGACAATCCTTGAACCAAATCTTCCGAGAAAATTTAAAATACATTCTGGCTGTTCTCCTCGTGTGGGCAATCACTTTCCCATGGATTCTGAGAAACAAGGACACGATCCTTGCCAAAATTACCCTCACTTACAATTCGTTTTTTGGTTATCCCAATCCACGGATCGCCCACTCTCTGATTGCCAAAGGGGATGCAGTTCTCGAAGGCAGAAAGGAAGGTGGCACGAGCCTCCTCCAAACCATCAGCCAATTTTTTAGTGCTGAAGAAAATGGAAAAGGCACCATTCTGCCACTAGACCTAACCCTCATGGAAAAAGCCTGCCTCTACTTTCGTAGCAAAGAACATGTGGAGGACCATTTTTTAGAACTCACTTGGCGGGAAAAAGCAAGTGATTGGGGGTCTCCTCTTTTCCAAAGAATGGCACCACAAGGGGAATTAACACTCGGTCCCAATCCCAAAGAGTATTGGAACTCACACATTGAAGCCGTGTTAACGGCTCTTGATTATTACAAACGTGCCTTACGATTTTCAGGTCCCGAACTCATCGCACCTAAAAAAATAGAATCAGTTGCTTGGGCCAGTTGTAGACCAAGTGAAATCCTACTCGCCTACAAAACACATATGGTCGAAACAGAAACCTATGTTCTAAAAAAACTAACAGAACTTGAAAAAGTACCGAGTGGCCTAAGTGCAGTTCAAAAACGAAGTGTGGTTTTATCTTCCATCAAACGAAGTGATTTTTCAGAAGTTTCGGCAAATGATTATTTGGAATCCTTACTTAGACAAATCCTTCTAACAGGAATGAAAAATTTTTCACCGAGAGAAATGGACGATATTTACGAACGAATCTTATACTTTGTTGGCGCCGATGAAAGAGAGTATCTAAAGTTTAAATTTCGTCGAGCCGAACTGTATTTCCAACTTGGCAGTGAAGAAGAAAACTATTACCAAAAAGCGGCCAATGAATTTAAAGAATCTGCTAACATCCAACTAGCTTCTGAAATAGAAGATATCAATTTACCTGCTTTACTTGTCCATGAGTTTGAAGCAAAACTAAAACAAGCAGAAAGTTATCACAAACTAAAAGAAAATAACAAAAGTTTGACTATCCTTGATTCATTAAAACCAAAACTGCGAAACGTCGACGAACGAAGTGTCGGTGGAAAAAAAGATGAAATCTTAAAGGCATACCATAACCTAACCAGGTCCGTTCTCCGCAAACTCGGACGTTACGAAGAAGCAGATGAAATCCCATTTAACGAATGATATAAAGTATTTTGATTATAACGCGACTCACCCACCTTACCCAGAGATTTTAGAGTCATGTTTAAAAGAATACTTAGAAAACTTTTACAATCCTTCGGGAATCACACGTTATTCTCTTAAAAACCAAGGTAAAATCGAACAAACAAGAAAGTATCTGAGCCAAGTGACAAATGGCAAGGAAAAACAGTTTATCTTTTCCTCCACTGGAACTGAGGCAAATTTTTTACTCATCCAGAGTTTACGAATTTTATACCCGAACTTAGATTCGGTAATCGTGTCTCCCTTTGAACATGCGAGCATGTACGCTGCTTTAGATTCCTTTGGATTTTCACCCATATTGGTACACGCAAACAAATCGGGAACTATCGATCTGAATCATTTGGAAAGGTTATTAAAAGAAAACCCAAAACCTGTCATTTGTTTGTATGCTGGAAATGAAACAGGAGTGATTCAACCTGCAAAGTTAATTCATGACTTAGCCAAAGAACATGGCCAACTTTTTTATAGTGATTTGATGCAAGCATTCTGCAAAATCCCTGTACCTTTTGACCTGTTTGATGGTTATACATTCTCTGGCCACAAAATCGGTGCAGGTATGGGAGCCGCCGTTACCTACTTACCGGCTGAAAACAAAAACTTTCGTCTGTTTGGTGGTGGAAACCAAGAAAATGAACATAGAGCTGGAACTGAAAATACATTTGCAATCAATTGTCTACAGAAAGTAACAGAAATCCAACTCACCAACTTAGAAGAAAAAAACATAAAACTAAAAGGTTTCCAAAAAATTTTAGAAGACCAGTTAGAATCCTTTGGTTGTGAAATCATCGCGAAAAATGAAAACAGACTCCACAATACAACCTTTCTCATTTTACCCATCCAAACTGTTGATTTTTTCCTTCTGGGATTAGAAGAAAAGGGAATCATTGTATCCACGGGAAGTTCCTGCAAATCAAGAGCCAGAGAAGCTTCAAAATCCCTACTTCAAATGGGTTATTCTGAGGAAGAAGCACTTAGAGCAATTCGGATTTCTACTGGCAGTTTTACAACTTTAGAAGATCTTAATTTACTAATTGACCAAATCAATATACTCATCCAAAAATTAAAATGAAAAACTGATGAAAATCCGTATCATTTCGAAATACTCCGACCAAGGTATCTCCGATGGTGAATGTTTTTGGGAAGAAAAACATTCCCAATTTGGATCCGTTGAAAAAACGACTCCATTTTCAGGGCAATTACTTAAGGAATTTCAAAATGACTGGTCCATTTTTGTAGAACGAATTTTATCTCAAAATCCAAAAAAGGAAGAATTTTTAGACAAACTAGGTAAAAAGTCGGATAGTCTAGAACAAATCGTATTTGGTGAATCCCTTCCCTTTTGGAGGACTCCTGGATTTCGAGGCACCATTGAGTTGTTAGTTGATCCAGAATTTTCTCCAATTCCTTGGGAAATCTTAAAATCTACAAATGGATTTCTATTCCAAGATAAAAATTTCAAACGAGGGATTCGGATCCAAAAAAACCAAAGGGAAATCTCAAAAAAAACAAATGTTGCATTGATCATCTGTAATCCCGTCATCCCCAGTTTAGAAAACACAGTAAATGAAGAATGTGCTAGCTTATATCCAATTATCGAAGAAAAACTTCCACTTAGAATCCTCAAACAAAACCACCTAACAAAAATTCGATTCATCGAGGAACTAAATTCAGTTAAATATTTACATTATGCAGGCCATACTGAAAAAAAAGGAATCCCGATTGGAAAAGATCAATTCATTTCCATGAATGAAATAGCTTCAAGATCATTCAGTCATCTAGACCTAGTTTTCTTTAATAGCTGTTATTCTTCGTTTGACTCCATAAACCAAGCTGGTTTAACAACTAGTTTTCTAAAAGCTGGTGCCAAACAAGTCATTGGATTTTTATATCCAGTGGAAACAAATGTAGCCAAGGAAATAGGAATTTCCTTTTGGAAATATTTTTTAGAATCTAAAAATGCAGAAAAAAGTTTAGAAAAAATAAGGAAACAATTACAAAAAGGATCTGGAAAAGAGATTATAACAGCGATTAGTTTAGTGCAATTTTCTACTTTGACACCAAACCCGCTTCCAAAAAGAATATTAAGCATTGTCTCAAGTTTATTACTGATTTTATGTTTTCTACTTTTCACAAAAGAAACTCAAAATGAAAACCCAATTGGAACTCAAGTCCAATTGGAAAACACAAAGGGAAAATCTGTAAATGAGAACTTGTTGGTGTCCCAACAAAATAACCAGCCCAAAGACCCATTGGTACTAAAAATCCAAAAAATCACTCATCCAGAATTTCGAAAAAAAGCACTTCTCTTTTTAGAAACAAAACATGAGTTACTTGACGAAACTCAAAAACGAGAAATCTTAGAATCGATCCTTTCAGAGGGATCTTCTGAAGAAAAAATGTATTATGAATTCAAAACAAGGAGTGGGTTTTGAAATATAGGGGTTTCTTTGTTTTAGGGTTTTTCTTTTTTTTAAATCCGATTTTACCCCAATGGTTTACTAAACCAGCGACTTTTGAATCCATCTGGTCAAAATTCCAAATAACTCCGAATATAGTTTCGGAAGCATATACCGTTTCGAGTTTTCCCATTTTACGTGAAGTCGAATCAAAAGAAAATGAAGAGTATGATTATTATTTCCAACTTTGTAAATTCCAGGAAATTAGAGAACTCACAGAAATCCTTTCCTACCTTTCCTTTTATGATGCATTATTACAAATCAAACGATGTGCAGAAATCACTAAAAGTGATGCAGTTAATTTAGAAAAACAAATTAAAAAAAAACTATTTGAGCTTACCGTATTTCCAAAATTAGAAATTTTATCATCCGAGATTTCCAATGCCGACAATTTAAATTTAGTACGTGAATTACAATCGGAATGGGAAAAAACAGTGTATCTCTATTCCAATTTTTATAAACCTCATGAGGTTCTATTGTTTGGAAAAGAACGAGAATATACAGTAAGTCTCAATCGTATTCTGTATTCTGATATGCCAGAATCCAAAAGAAGATCCTCTTTACTTCGATTATTACAAGACATCAAAACAAATCAAAAATCCACCTACCAACTGTTTTACTTTTCAAAACAAAACCCTTGGAATCTCGCAGACTTAAAATCGGAAAATGAGAAGTCTAAATCCTATTTTTTACAAATCCTTTCCTCATGGAAAAATGAACCTCTTTTTACCGATGGGCAAAAGCTACAACTGAACGATTTACGAATTTGTTTAGAAAAACTCCCAACGGAGGAAAAGAAAATTCGAATATTCGGTTTTTTTGGTTTTTTCTCCGATTATGGACGATTCTCAGTAGAAAACCCAATTTTTGAAACAAAAGAAAACCTAACAAAGCTGTTATACATCCGCCAAACATTATTCCAATCCCATCATTTTCAAAAAAGATTAGAAAATGTAATGATAAGTTGTAAAAATTCCGTCGAATCAAAGAAAGAACTATGAGTGATGAGATACGGAGTTTAATCGATAATTGTTTACTCGGAAAAAGAGAAGCATGGCAAACACTCATCCAAAAATTCCATCGCCTGATCATTGGAACTTGCGCACATTACGTACCAAGAGAAGAAGTGGTCGATACTTCGCAACTTGTGTATTTAAAACTCACGGAAAATGACTACCAATTATTGCGTAAGTTCAAAGGGGAAAGTTTACCTGCCTTTATTATCTATTTAAACGAAATTGCCAAAAACATCAGTATGTCCCAAACACGGAGCATTCGCCGAACCGAATATAGAGAAGGGATTTCTCTCGATTTGAGTATTGATATTCTGGATGAAAGGTTAACCCAAGAGGATGTTTATTTTGAATGGGAAGAAAAAAAGGAATTTTATGATCTCATCGAAACATTAGATGAACCCCACAAGGAAATCCTCATCTTACGCCTCAAAGGATATAAATTCAAAGAAATCGCTGAAATTTTAGAAGTTCCCATCGGAACAGTACTAGCAAGGGCCAATCGAGCCAAAGAAAAGATAAAAAAATTACAATCCAAGGAAATAAAGCCGTAACGGGGGGACATCAATAGTATGGAGACAAAAGATCCGAATCCATTTATGAACCGACTCAAACTGAAAGAAGCCATGTATCTCATGTCCCAAGGGGAAGACTTGGATCCTTCCACCTTAAATAGGATCTTACAAACCGTGGTTCCAATCCCTGATTCCAAAATCCGGATTTACCTGCAGTTCTTAAATGATTCATGGAAGGTGCTCATGAGTGACTGGGAAAATACCACTCTACATACCTCCCAATTGGCTCTCCGAGGGCAAGGAAACCTTGGTGCTTTCCGAGTCCACAGACAGGTAGCAGGAAGGGATCTGGATTTTGTTTTCCAACCAAACCCAGAAAAAAACCAAGTTTTTTTATCAGTGGAAGCATCCAATGCAGACAGGTTGTCTGCCAAATTATTTTTGGATGGAACGCCAGTGGAAACCTTACCTAAACTAGGAACCCAATCGATGTTTGACTCCCCCATCACTTTGGATTCTAGCCCAGAACTTGCCATTTTTGAATCTGGCAAAGAAATCGGTAGGTATCATTTTATGTTACAATCATAATTTTTTTGGAAAGTGTGCAATAAATAGGAAACAATAGGCAATTGATAGGTTGAGAAGTGGATCTACCTTTCGGTAACTACTTTCTTTTTCCAAACTAGTTCACACTTAAAGACATCCCGGCGAAAGTCGGGATTTTTTTTTAAGCATTCACCCGGAAATAAATCACATCTCCATCTTGAACAATGTATTCCTTTCCTTCCACACGGAGTTTCCCTTCTTCTTTTACTTTTGTTGCATCTCCCGTACGATCTAAGTCCTCATAACGCATCACTTCCGCACGGATGTAACCTTTTTCAAAATCAGAATGGATGACACTCGCTGCAACGGGACCAGAACTACCTTGTTTGGTTGTCCAAGCTCTTACTTCCTCGACACCTGCGGTAAAAAATGTAAGTAGGCCTAATAGTTGGTAAGAAGCACGAATCATACGAGAAAGACCGGATTCTTTTTCTCCAATCTCTTCTAAAAATGCCAATTGGTCTTCTTTTTCAAGTCCAGAGATTTCTTCTTCAAAACGACCACATAAAACGACTACAGGAGCTCCTTCTTTGTTTGCAAAGTCAGTGATGGTTTTAACAAGTGGGTTGTCTGTTGATTTTACATCCGAATCAAGAATATTAGCCACGTATAACACGGGCTTAATGGTAATTAAATTGAATTTTTTTGCGATTTTTAGTTCTTCTTCGTTTAATTCAACAGTAGAAGCCCGGTTCCCTTTCTTAAGTGCTTCCAAAATTTTATCCATCACGGATAAAATTTCTGCTGCTTCTTTATTTCCAGTTTTGGCAGTTTTAGAAACTCGTTGTTGTTGTTTTTCTAAACTGTCCAAATCAGCAAGGATGAGTTCGTAATTGATGACAGTGATGTCTTCGATAGGATCAACTTTTCCATGAACATGTGTTATATTTTCATCTTGGAAGGCACGCACAACATGGCAAATCGCATCGACTTCCCTGATGTGGGATAAAAATTGGTTTCCAAGCCCTTCTCCTTGGCTTGCCCCTTTTACAAGGCCTGCAATGTCCACAAACTCAATCATTGTGGGAACAGTACGTTTTGGTTTGTAGATCTCTGCCAGGCGGTTTAACCTTTCATCAGGAACTTCCACAACACCAGTATTTGGTTCGATGGTACAAAAAGGATAATTTGCAGCCTGAGCGCCTGCCTTCGTGAGTGCGTTAAAAATAGTCGACTTACCGACGTTCGGGAGACCTACAATGCCACAATTCAAAGCCATAAGGATAGGTTTTTTGAACCAAGCCTTAGGGACAAGGAAAAATGTTGTCTTAGTTTTGAAATCCTGTTTCTAAATAAACAGAAGTGAGATAATACAAAGAAATACAGATAACTGTGAGATAAAAACCCAAATAGAATTTTCCAATCCGTTTCCAAGGAAATCTGTCATTCAATTGCAAAGTACTGACAATCCAATCGGGACTTGGATTTAAAGGTAACTCAACTTCTTTCCCTGATTTTCTCCAAACATGTTTTTTTTCCTCAGGCTTCAATTGATAAAAAGGAGAATCCAATCCCATCTCAGAAACAGACAATAATATACTTGGAATTTCAAAGTACTTAAACCGAATCAAACCAGAAAATCCAGTAAAAATGGCCAAATAATTGATCACTACAATTAAGGGACTTGCCGTATAACGAGAGCTAAACAATAAATACAAATAAATTACTAAAAAACTAATCGAGATCAATTTAGAAACAGACGTGAGATTTTTATAGAGTTTTTGTTCTTTTAGAAACAGAAGAAATGGATCACGATTCATAGTGGATTTGATTTGCCGAAGGAATTTGAGATTTAGAAATTGAGGGCATTCGTACTATCCAATCAGAAGGAAGACCTGTCTCTACCATATGATTTTGGCCCTGTAAGTCAGTAAAGGAAAATCGATACGCATGGAGATACATTCGTTTTTCTCCCTTCTCTTTTTTCCCGTACAAGGTATCTCCAAGGACAGGAAAACCCAAAGAAGAAAGCATAACACGAATTTGGTGCCTTCTTCCAGTTAATATTTTTGCAAGTCCAAATGATACATTCATTTTTTCATCGGAATCAAGGATGGTAAACTCTGTGATTGCTTTTTTACCACCACTCCTTACGATACTGACTTGTTTATTTCCATCTTTGATAAAACATTCCATCCGGTATTCTTTCTTAATTGGAATCCCATCACATAAAAAAATATAGGTTTTTTCTGCACTTTTTAATAACTGGTCTAGTTCCAGGTTTTTGTCTTTATTTTTTCCGAGTAAGACAATTCCACTCGTACCAAGATCCAATCGATTGACAGTCCTTAGTTCAGGAATTTGTAAATGATTTGCAAGTAAACGAGTAAAGTCCAATCGATTTGGGTCTTTTGTTTCATGGACAGGAATTCCTTCCGGTTTTTCTGCGAGTAAAAAATCCTCACATTCAAATAAGATACGGGTGGTATATTGATTTCCTAATGGAATGAAGTTAGGCGGAGAATTCAATCCAAAGACCACCTAAACTTCTTATATTGATGACTCCAGTTTCAAATAATAAGTATTGACCCTTGATCCCAACTAGGGTTCCAACAACTGGTGTTTCTTTTGTGAGTTTTAAAGATTTAATTTTAGAAGGATAAGATAAAATCGGGTATTCGATTTCCATCATTTCTTCTGTAAGGATTGGTTTCCAGATTAACTTTTGTTTGGTTTCGATGGGAGAAAAAAATTCATTTTTTTCTAAATGGTTTAAAAATTTGACAGCTTCTTTTTTGAGATCAATGATTCCCGGATCTCCTGCTACCATTTTTTGCCAGGATGTTTTATCTGGTAAAAATTGGCTGAGAAAATGTTCTAAAATACCTGCGTCCCTTCTCGAACTCACTTCCAAAATTGGGATTCCGAACTTAGCACCTTGGTCCACCCAACGGTTTGTGACAGGATTTTCTTTTGTGATTCCAACTTTCATACCACTGGAATTGGCAAAGTACACAATGTGTTTTTTAAAACAATGAGTATTCCCCCATTCAGCATCACGGCAAGTTCCCTTATGATGGTGGCATGTTTCCGGGCGCATGATACAAAGATCATTTTCTGCTAATTTTGAAAAACAAACAAAACAATAACCTTGGTTAAATGACTTTTTAGTTTTTTTTCCGCAGTGCATACAGCGAATTTCATCATTTGTGATAAGCGAAATTTTTTTACCAAGAAAGGATTCGATTGGTACATCTGAGGTTAGTTCTTTTCCTTCAATTGTTTTTGTTTTTTTGTCCTCAGAATAATTTGCGTATTCCCAAAAATAGGATACAGGTTTTGTCCCTTTATGGGACATCTTACGAACATAACCTTGGAAACTTGGCATGGGCTAAAAAGTAAATTCCTTCACTTCTTCTGGAAAAAATTCATCATTCACTTTCACAAAATAAAGTTGGGCAAGAGATGGTGATTCTTCTGTTTTCTTCCATACAAAGATCACTATCATTTTTTGGTACAGGTAATGTGAGATTTGTCCTTTGGGTGAATAAAAAAGAGACAATTGGTTTTCACCTTCACCAAGGTAAATCACTGTCCCATTTAAATTTCGTGACTTCTCCTTGGATACTTTGATTTGGATTTTTCCACTTGGGTTCAAATCTTCAGGATCCCTTCCCGTTGCAAATTCTGCGTCACTCACTTCGGACTCGGTTTCCACTTGCTCGGTAGTCCCTGTTACATCCAAAAAATTACATGGGAAGTCTCCTGGCATGTTTGGAAAATCATCGGAACAGGATTGGTAAGTGACTTCTTTTTCATCAAATTTTGTATGAGTTACCATTACGGTGGAACGTATGGTTGCATAGGCGACAGACTTTAATACTTTTGCCGTTTTTTGTTTGGGTATTTGTTTGATTTTGGTTTCCGATGCGTAAACCACACCTAACAAAACAGTAATGGCTAATAAAAAAGTGAATTTAAACTTCATTTTGGATCCTTAGTAGATTAAGTAGGGCTCAATTCTTTTTCGTTCTTTTTCTTCATCACTAAGATACGTATTATGAAACTCAACATAGGTTTTTCCATCGTTGATGGCAGAACGAAAATGATCATTCCCCCATAATTGGTCAACCCAGTGGTTTGTAGAACCTTTACTCCATTTAAAATCATTTGGATACGTTTCTTTCATAAGCCGAATGAGTTCATACGCAAGTAACATAGGATCATAATCGGGTCTAACTAAATTCATCCGTAAACCAGAACAAATTTTTCCTTTATGGGGACCAAAGGTGGGCTTAAAATACACGGTTGAAAAATAATACGATTTGTTGCCGATGGCACTTAGTTTTGAAGCAAGTTCTTCCGGATTTGTCATCCATGGTGCACCAAAATACACAAAAGGCGCTTGGGTTCCTCGTCCGACTGATATATTCACGCCTTCGAGTAACACAAGAGATAAATAATTCCTTGCAGAATCCACCATTGGTAAGTTAGGTGAAGGTGTTGTCCAAGGGATCCCTGTATCTTCAAAGTACATCCCACGTTTATAACCTTCCACTGGAATCACATCCAAATCCACAGTTTCTTTTAAATATTCCTTATTATAAAAAAGGGCAGCTTCTCCAGTTGTCATCCCCGTAATGAGTAAGGAAGGAAATTCTCCTGCAAAGTTTAGGTGTTTAGGACTCATCTTTTCTCCCATAGGTGGAAGGTGCATCGCCACATGGATATGATCGAGAACGATGAGTTTGGTTTTTGTATTTTTTAATGCATCCATCAGACGTTTGAGTACACTTAAATAGGTGTAACAACGCATCCCCACATCTTGCACATCAAATAAAACAAAATCCACTTCCTTCACTAAGTCTCTTAGTTCGGAATCTTTGATTCGATAAATATGATAGAGAGGACGATTAAAAGTTGAGTCCATAGTAACAGGAGTTTGGCTAAATTCTTCCTCTAAACCAAGAAACCCATGTTCCAAACCAATCAAATGTTCTAATGTTATTTTGTGTTTTTCGAGAGATGAGATGATCTTTTTTGGATTTGTTCCAATTCCAGAAGGGTTTGTCGCAAGCATCAATTTTTTTCCCGCCATGGTAGGAAGGATTTTTTCGTAAAAAATGTCCTGGGACAATCGAACTTTAGAATCAATTGGGTGAACACGAAACTGCGGAACCGTGTTCCCTTGGCAAGCAAGGACAAGAAACGAGAGAGAAAACCTAAAAAAGTAATTGGTCATGTAAGTATATGTTTCTATAATATAGCAAATCTTCAAGGAGAAATGTCCTTCATGCTTCATCGACTTCGAATTGCTCCCTATACTGGGATTCTAGTCCTCACCATCTTGGCATGTGCTGGGTCCAATTCCGCGCAAAAAAACCCGTCTTTACCTGACAATGTGGTCACTGCAATGGGAGAGGCTCCCATTTACCAAGGAGACTTGGCCCTAGCCCGTAACAAGGCACTCAAAGATGCAAAACTCAATGCCATCCGTAAACTAGTGGGTGAACAAATCACAGAAAAGTCTGGAGTTTCTGATGGGCAATCCCTAGGATCCAAACTCTACGGGAAAACCGATAGTTTTGTCAAAAAATACGACATCATCAGTGAAGAACAATGGAAATTGGACACCCAAGACATGATCCGTCTCAATGTCCGTTGTGAAGTAGAAGCAACAAAACTTTCTACAGCTGTGGATGCTCTCCTTGATGATGTAGGAAACCCAAGGATTGCTGTCCTCGTGCAAACCGTTGTGAATGGAAAATCTTATCCCATTGGATCAGCAACTAATATTGCCGAGGCGGAACTGATTGAAAAACTCCGTGCCAAAGGGAATAAAGTTGTGGATAGTTCCCAACTCACTGCCCTCCTCAAAAAAAATCCAAGCCTTGCCAAACTTGATCTTACCTCTGTAGAAGAAGGTAGCCCACTTCTCACTCTGGCACAAGACTCAGGTGCGGAAGTTTTGATCATTGCAAAAGTGACAACCACTGACCAAAAACCAGTAGTATTACCTGGTGGTAAAAAAACAGATTTTTTAAGTTCTGCAGCAACAGGCCCCTACCGCATCATCCAATTATGGGGTGATGGAAAAATCTTTGGATCAGGAAGTTTGGAAGGCCGAGGTGCTGACATCACACAAGAAGTTTCCAGAGAACAAGCTGTGAAAGATTGGGCAAACCTTGTTTCTGTAAAAGTGGGAAAACAAATCAAAGACGAATGGTTTAAACTCACAGAACAAAACACTGTGATCTTAAAGTTCAAAGGACTTGCTTTGGAAGATGCAATCAATTTCAAAAACGATTTGATGGAATACACATCGGTAAAACAAATCAATGATCGGAAAACAGAAATGAATGGATCAGAATGGGAACTCACTTACCCAGGAAAAGAATCGATGTTTGCAGAAGAGCTCATGTACAAAAAGGATTCTAGTTTCCGTTTTTTGAGTAGTAAAACACTTAACATCAACAGTTCCAAACGTGGAGTTGTGGAAATCGAATTTAAAAATAAATAAATTTATTTTACTCCACATCGCCTGCAGAGAAAAACTGACGAATCTCTGCAGGGTCCAATGGTTTTGAAAAATAACAAGCTACTTGTTTTTCTTCAATCGCTCTCAGCATTTCTTTCGTTAAATCATAACCAGTTAACAAACAAAAAATAACATTTGGGCGTTCTAACTTGGCTCTTTTAATAAATTCAAGGCCACTCATGCCAGGCATGCGCATGTCACTGATCACATACTTGATTTCTTTTGTTTCTAGAAACACTTCCCAAGCTTCTTCCCCAGAACCAGCTATTAATACTTCAAAATCCTTTCGAAACATCTCTCGAAAAAGATATAAATTAATTACTTCATCATCGATGTATAGTAATTTAGGTTTTCTCAACGAGTCTCCTCAATAGGATTTGGAAAAGTTATCATAAAAGTTGTTCCTTTCCCCCATTCTGATTCGACTTTAATATTTGCTGAGTGTTCCTTAAAAATCTTGTAAGCAATAGAGAGTCCAAGTCCAACACCTTTTCCTGGTTCTTTCGTAGTAAAAAAAGGAGTTTCAATCTGGTGTATGTGTTCTTTTCGAATTCCAATCCCTGTATCCTTTACTTCTATCAGAATAGAAGACCTCTGATATTTGACTGAAACTTCCAATTCACCTCCACTTTCTTCCATGGCTTGGATAGAATTAGTGAGTAAATTAAGGAAAGCTTGGTATATTTTTCCAGAATTGCCTAAAATGTATAACGTTTTGTTTTCAAAGTGTTTTTTTACGTTTATCTTATCTCGCAGATTATGGGATAAAATGGCTAAACAATTTTCTAACATCTCTTCCAAATTAATAACCTCATCGGAAGAATCTACACTTCGAGTGTATTGATTCAAACCTTTAACAATTTTGGTAGTTCGATCAACTCCTACCTTGATTGATTCGAGAAACATCATTGTTTTCTCAGATTTTAATGAGGAATTTTCGATTTCATCTTTTAATCCGTAATAACCTCCAACAATGAAATTCAAAGGATTATTGATTTCATGAGCAATTCCTGCTGAAAGTAATCCTAAAACTTGCCAATTTTTCAGCTTCTATGAGCTGATTTTGTCTATCACTCAATTCCAAAAGTGTTTTTTCTAGTCTGTAAGTACGCTCTTTCACTAACACTTCTAACTCTTCATTATACCTTTCTAATTTACTTTCGTATTCCAAACGCTCTAATTCCGCGGCAATTCTTCCAGAAAAGATTTTAAATAGGGTAAGTGTTTGCTCTTTTTCTAAAATTTCATTCTCATAAAGTGCAACGATTAATCCAATATTCTCTTTCTTGGAATTAAATAGAGGAGAGCCTATATAACCTTCAATGTTCATCTCAACTAACAGTTGATCATTGGGGAATAGTTTTTGTACTTGATTCGGATAATAACAGATTGTTGTATCATAGACATTGGCACACGGAGTCCCTTCTAATGAATATTCTATATTTTCTACAATTTTTCCACGAACACATAGAGAAATGGTTTTTGACTCATATTTCGATTTATCGAAAAGAGCTATAAAAACACTTTCTGCATTAACAACGGAACAAAGTTTCTCTGTAAGACGATTTAGATACTCGTTACCATAGGTATTGGATACAGCTTCTATAATTTCGGATAATATCTCACCCTTTAACATATAAATCTAAAGATAAAAAATCAAATTACAACTTCACTAAAGAACTTCATTATTCCTGCAAAGATTGGTTTTCTTTTGGTTCACTCACCAATGGTAATTTTGTTTGGTTCACATCGAGTAGTGGACCCAATTCGAAAATATTGGAATAACCATACGCTTTTAGAGAATTGTAAGTAGATAAATTTAAGGAAGCCGCTGGGCTCTTTGCTGCAAACGCTTGTTCGTTGCCTTCAAAATTATTATTACAATAAATTAGAATTTTGGATTTTGGTTCTGGGATCACAGTAGCCAAACTGTCTTTGGTAAATTCGGTAAAAGGTAAATTCACTGCACCTTTGATATGCAATAACCGAAACCGATTTTCGCTCCTGGCATCAAGGACTACAACTCCATCTTCAGACATCATTTTCAAAAACTGATCCTCAGTTAGGCGGTGGTTTTCACGTTCTGTTTCAGATCGGTTGACAATTTTTTTGAATTCACCATAGTCGATAAGCCGATTCGGAATGGGTTTTAGTTTTGGTTGTTTTTTCTGTTTTTCAACGGGTTTTGCCAGAAGTGAAACTGTGATCAGTAGGAGAGAAACAATGATGGTTCGATTCATAACTTTACCCATTTCCAAAATCGCTTTCAGTATAACTTCTATTTCTATCAGAACTCAAACCTTTTTTCGACTTGCCAGGGGAATTTAAAGAAATTGAGTGAAAGGTATGAGTACATTACGCGCTGTTATCAAAACCAATAAAGGTGAAATCCGAATCGATCTTACTCCTGACAAAACACCGAATACGGTTGCCAACTTTGTGAATTTAGCACAAAGGAAATTCTATGATGGATTAAAATTCCACCGTGTCATTGCTGATTTTATGATCCAAGGTGGTTGTCCACAGGGAACTGGAACGGGTGGCCCTGGGTATAAATTCCGTGATGAATTTGATTCCAGTTTAAAACACAACAAACCAGGAATCCTTTCTATGGCAAATGCAGGTCCAGGAACCAATGGAAGTCAATTTTTTATCACACATGTTCCGACACCTTGGCTTGATGGAAAACATTCAGTGTTTGGTTCCGTGGTTGATGCCTCTGACCAAGAAGTTGTGAATTCCATCCAACAAGGGGATAAGATTGAATCCATTACGATTGAAGGAGATGTTTCTTCTGTATTGGAAGTGGCAAAACCGTATTTGGATGAGTGGAACCAAATCTTAGATTCTAAAAAATAAAGGTTGTTTTCGTTTCTATTTTCTTTAGTCTAAAGATTATGAAAGAGAAACGGAAACCAAACCCAATCGTCCCAATCAAATTGGCTTCACGTACAATATTTAACCTGAAGCCAACAAAAATCAAACCATCGAAAAAAATCTATTCCCGAAAAGGTAAAACCGACCATTCGGGAATTCTTTTTTTCATATCATTCTTTTTCTAACCAACTTACATTCGTTCCATTTCACTCCAAGAATCCAAATCCAATTCGTCTTCTTTTCCTAAATCAACAAACATCAATCGTTCTAATTCTGAATTCCTTTGTTTGGCAAGGCTAATGTACTGGACTCGGTCTTTACGTAAGTCAAATAGTTCATGGAAGGTTTCATCATCATGTGCTAAGAATAAATTTTTAGCACGTTCCGCTGCATAGGCTCTAGTTCCCAGTATTTTTAAAACATCTCCACCCAGTTTCACAGCGGTTTCTCTCGTTTCGCGGTAAATGAAGGAAAGTCCCATTTCTTTTAAGTCATAGGCTTCCTCGCGATCCCCAGCTCTCGCAACAATTTGTAGATTTGGATAATGGTGTTTTACATTGCGGATGAGTTCGTGTTGTTTTTCAGGATGGTCAAGTGCAGCAATTAAAACTTTTGCATGTTCTAAACCAGCACTCTCCAAAAGTTCAATGCGTGTTGCATCTCCAAAAAATACCTTAAATCCAAATCGACCAAGCATCTCTACTCGATCAGCATCATAATCTAAAATTGTAATCCCAATCCCATTTGATCGTAAAAACCTACCTACCATATTTCCAAATCGACCAAATCCACAAATAATCACTGGATTTTCTTCTTTTTCTAAGGTTTGTGTTGTTTGTTTTTTAGGAGCCTTCGATTGTAAGGCTTCAAAAATTGTTTTTTCGTATAACAAAAGTAATATGGGTGTAAATGCCATGCTGAGTGCCACACAAGCAACAAGGATTACAATTGTGTCCTTATCAAAAATTCCCAAACCTTCGGAGTAACCAAATAAAACAAATGAAAATTCTCCTACTTGTGATAATGCCAATGCCATGTATAAATTTTGGTCCAAGGGAAGTTTAAACAAAAAGCCAAGTAGGAGTAACACGAGAGCTTTTAGAAAGATAATACCAACAACAATGCCAACAATTTTCATCGGGTGTTGGAATACGACAGGAAGTTCCATGGAAGCACCCACACTTAAAAAAAACAAACCAAGTAGCAAACCTTTAAAAGGTTCTATATTACTTTCCAATTCATGACGAAATTCGCTACTCGCAAGTACGACTCCCGCAAGGAATGTTCCAAGTGCTGCAGAAACCCCCACAGAAGTCATTAGGACTGAGATGGCAATCACAAGTAACAAACTTGCACCCGTAAAAATCTCACGGCTTCCAGACTTGGCGATCAATCGAAAAATGGGACTTAAGATATACCTACCGATTAAGATAATCCCAATCACTACAAAAAGTACAACGAGTGTTTTTTGGTAACCAGGTAAATGGTCTACAAGAGAATGTCCATGATCGTTTGTGATCACATCTCCTTCACTTAACATAGGGAAGATAGCAAGTATCGGAATCACTGCCATGTCTTGGAAGAGAAGGATCGAAAACGAAGCTTGCCCTGAAATGGATTTCATCAATCCTTTCTCTTTTAATGTTTGTAAAACAATTGCTGTAGAGGATAGAGATAAGATGAATCCAAGTGCAATCGAGGATTTCCAGGAAAATTGGAAACCTATGGAAAATAAAAACACAAAAACAGTAGTCAATACTAGCTGAAGACCACCTAAGCCGAGTAACCAGAACTTCAACCTCCATAACAGGTTTAATTCCAATTCTAAACCAATTGCAAATAACATCATCACAACACCAAATTCTGCAAAATGCAAAAGGTCTTTTCCCTCCGTTCCCACAAAGCCAAAAACAAATGGTCCAATGACAATTCCTGCTACTAGATAGCCAAGGACCGAACCAAGTCCCAATCGATTGGCAATGGGAACCATAATGATGGCACTTGTAAGATAAATGATTGCTTGAATGAAAAAATTGACCTCACCCATGTTTTGCCTCTAATAATGAAAGAATGAAATTTCGATAACGAAGGGATTCTTTTTGGAAATCTCCTTCTTTTAATTGGAATGTACCTTGGACTAAAAAAGGAGATTGGTAATCCATCTTACAGAGCTCCGCTGTCCTTCGAAAAGGCAAAAGAAAATCCTCAATACGATGTTTATGAAAGCCGTCTTCCTTATATGCATTTTCGGATCCACCTGTGGTAATGGTTTGGATCCATTTTTTACCATTCAATGAATTTCCATTTTTACCATAGGCCCAACCATCTTCTAAAACAAAATCGATCCATTGTTTCATGAGTGGTGGGCAACTGTACCAATAAAAGGGATGTTGGAAGAGTATTACATCATGTTCCAAAAGAATCTTTTGTTCCAACTTGACATCAATCGTAAAATTAGGATATATTTCATATAAGTCTCGTAAGGTGATATTATCGGAGATGGGTATGGAATCTAATAACATTTGATTTGCTTTCGATTTTTCCAAAAATGGATGGAACAACTGGATCAATATTTTTGGCATTTGGATTAAGTCATCAAATAAGAAGTTTGGATGCAAACATTAAAAATATGATTTCAATTGACCAATTCCAAAAAAATACTAAATTCGTCTGTAGTGGGAAATTTATTTCTAATCCTCTTTTTTTCTACCTTTGTATCAGAAGACTTAACCTGTATCACCTCTGGTTTACTTGCGAAAGAAGGAAAACTTCAATTAGTACATGCAATCATTGTGACTGGACTCGGAATCTTTGTAGGTGATTTACTTCTTTATTTGGTGGGATTCTTTTTTGGATCGTATTTAAAATTATGGAAACTCATACAAAACTGGGAATCTAAAATTAGTTCACAAACTCTTTACAAACATTGGCAATCAAAGTTTAGTCTTTCGGTGATGATTTCTCGTTTTTTACCGGGTACTAGGTTACCCCTTTACCTATTAAGTGGGTATTTTAAAATGCCATTTCTCGTTTTTGTATGGAGTAGTTTTTTTGCTGTTTTGGTTTGGACCACTCTATTCGTATCCTTGGTATTTTATTATGGAAAATGGATCAGTGAGTATTATTTCAACCAATCTAATTTATGGACGAGTATTGGAATTGGACTTAGTTTTTATGGGTTCTATCTTTTTTTCCAAACGATTCTCATTCCCGAAAAGAGAAAAAATTTTTTACTCCAATGGAGTAAATTATCTCAATTGGAATTTTGGCCAAGTTCTCTCTTTTATCTTCCACTCCTACCTTATGTCATCTATTTGGCCGTTCGTTATAGAGGAATACGATATCTCACAGCGACAAATCCAGGGATCATCGCCTCAGGGATCGCTGGTGAATCGAAATACGATATCTTAAACCTCATTCCAAACAAGTACATAGCCAAATCATATTTGGTCTCTTCTAGCATAGAAGATCCAGAAAGATTGATCAAACAGTGGCTTACCAAAAACAAAATCAAGTTTCCAATTATCGCAAAACCAGACAAAGGCGAAAGAGGCTTTTTGGTACAAAAAATCCATACTATGAGTGAACTCAAACAAGTTTTACACAACTATCCTATCGATTGGTTATTACAAGAATGGATCGAAGGACCATTTGAAGTAGGGATTTTTTACTGCAGGTATCCCAATGATTCACGAGGAATGATTTTTTCTGTGACTGACAAAGTGTTTCCTGAAATCATTGGAGATGGAATTTCAACATTAGAATCATTGATCGAAAATCATCCCAGATTCCGTTTCCAAATGGAAACTCATAAAAAACACAATTTTGGAAAATTACAGCAAATCATACCACTTGGAGAAAAACAAAGGATTGGTTCCATTGGAAACCATATCCAAGGTTGTATGTTCCAGGACGGAGGTTATCTCCTCACAAATAAACTAAAAACAGAATTGATCAAAATAGGAGACAGGACAAAAGGATTCTATTTCGGTAGGTTTGATATACGGTTTCATGATGTAAAAAAATTCCAAGAAGGAAAAGGATTTAAAATCATTGAACTGAATGGAGTGACAAGCGAATCTACCAATTTATATGATCCCAAGTTTTCAATCAGACAAAGTTATTCCATTTTATGGAATCAATGGAGATTCATCTTTGAGATTGGGTACCAAAACTACAAAAAAGGAATTCATTTTTACCCATATGGAAAATTGTTCCAATTGATTAGAAATCACAACGAGTACCGAAAAAAATTCAGTCGATTGGAAAAAAGTCCCTAAGATAAGGAATTTTATTTCTCTCATAGTACACAACATACAGAGACAATAGGAATACAACAAGGGCTAAAATAAAAAGTAATCCACCATCATTGTGGACAACAATGCCCAAAAACACTAAATGAGATAAAATTGCACCTAACATTAGATTTGATGCCAATAGCGCGCCTAACCAAACCAAACGTGGGAACAATAGGAGTATAATACAAATGGTTTCTAAAATCGCCAAACCGATTCTCCCCCACGGTTCCATCGCAAGAACAGTAAAGATGTACTTAGATTCTTCTGAACCAGTAAATTTAAAATATAAAGTTTGTCCTATGATCAGAACAATCAATGTTCTAGCGATATAAAAACTATAAGGATGGAATAGAATTAATTTCATAAGGAGACCTCTTTGAATACAATTGATTTGATTTCAGAAAACCTTGTCCAAGGGATAAAATGACTCCCTCCCGAAAGAAGATACACTTTTGATCCACCTTTGTATGATTCATGATTCAAAAATCTTGTGTGTTCCCAAGGGACTAGCCCATCCGAATCGCCGTGGATCATGACAACCGGAACCTGAGATTGTCTCAATTCAAGTCCCAAACCGATTAAGTCTTGTTTTAATTGGAACATTTCTTCGTTACTTCGCACCCAAGACTTGGGCAAAATCCATTCAACGATAGCACTCTTTGCAAGATGATTATAAAATCTAAGTTCTTCATATATGGGATCCATTGGTGCCGAGATTAAAAAAACCTTTCCATTCTTTTTTAAATTTTCACTTAGTAAGAGGAAGGACTTCATAGAAACGGGTCCTCCATAAGAATGTCCAACAATGATAATGGAAGTCACTGCCAGTTTTTGGTTCTCTATAAACGATTGGATCATTTCCGAAATAACTTTACCTTGGGCATTCAGACTGGCAATAAATTCCTCTTGTTCTGATAAGCCAAATCCAAGCCGATCAGGAGACAACATACAAAAATGAGTTTGGAAATCCTTATCTTCCAAATAAGGCAAAAAATCGGAACCATTTCCAGGAGACCCATGAACAAAGACCATTAATTTTGACTTCGATTGGCAATCATTCGATAGAGTAAATATGTTTCCTTCTTTCGTTTGAATTGTAAATTTCTCGATCTTCTCCTTTCCTTCTAGATGCGGAACACATTGGAGAAACATTACCTGGATCCAAATTACCATTTGGATCCATTTTTTAGAATCCGCCAGGAGCAAAGGGATTCGGTTATGATTCAACTTCATTTGTATAAAACAAAGCACCCGTTTTATAAAGCCTTTGGAATAATTCGTTGGGAAGTTTGGAGTCGATGGGACTTGCATATTCAGGTAAAAATCCCTTCACCAAATACATTTCAATGTCTGCTTTGTTTTTGATCGAAACAAAACCTCTTGGTTCACATTCGAAGATTTTTTGGACTTCTTCATAAACGGAACGCGAAATATTCACTTCGGCAACAACACCACTACTCTCGAGCCTACTTGCTGTATTTACTGTATCACCCCAAACATCATAGACAAACTTATCACTACCGACTACACCTGCAACAAGTGGTCCAATATGGATTCCCAATCGGATTTCCCAAAAAACTCTACCATGCAATTGATGGATTTCTTTTTGTTCTGCCATATATGACTGGAACCCAAGACCACATAACACTGCATCTACGGCATTCGTAGTATTTTCGTTTGGAATTCCACCAACTGCCATATAAGCATCACCTATGGTTTTGATTTTTTCCATTCGATTTTCTTTACAGATACGATCAAAAGCACGAAAGATTTGGTCGAGTTCGTGGACTAAAACTTCAGCATTCATAGTCTCTGCAATTTTGGTAAACCCAACCATATCACAAAATAGTACGGAAGTTTTTTCGAACCGTTTTGGTACAACTCTTGCTTCTCTTTTTAATTCATCGGCAATGGGTTCTGGAAGGATATTGAGAAGTAAGGCTTCTGATTTTTTTCTCTCTATATTCAAATTACGACTTAGGATAAATATCAAAATCCCAGTCAGAATTTGTACGAATAAATAATTTCCACCAGCATCCATATACCGATCCATTTCAGTGGCATACCCTGTGACCCAATCTTTGTGAAAGTATTCCACTGTATAGAGAGAAGCAGAGACACCAATATAAATAGAATAAACAATCCATATATTATGATTCCGAATGAGGATCAGTGCAATCACAAGCGATGGAATCAAATAATAATGATTCCCACCAATGGATCCGCCATTAAAAAACCACATCGATGCAAGATAAAACAAAATCGTTAAGTTAAAAGGCCAATACAAAATGAAGTAGATACTTTTGACTCGGCTTAAGTAGTACATGACAAGCATGAGAAACCCAGAACCCACATTCAGACAGATGAGAATCAAATAATTCTCTAAGTACAAAACGCCAAAAACTCCCAGTAAATTTAATACTCCATTTACAAGGGATACTGTATTAAATAACCGATGTTCGAGTGAGTGTTTTTTTGGGTCTCCGAGTAAAAGGTATATCCATTTCATTGTAATTGATCAGTATCACCTTAAAAACAAAACGGATTCAACCTTTTTTCAAAATGATTCTTTTTGATTTTTAAGATTTCCAATGATTGTCTGCATAAAATTGTAGTTAAATGATTTTTGGAGACTTCCAATAAGACCTGCAATGGAAGAATGTTCATTCGATGGAAAAAATGAAGAGTGAATGTTGACATTTGTTGGAAACTGTATACTATGAATCACTGATGAAAGTGGACGCAAAAAAAGCTCTGGCAACCTTAGATAAGGCGAGAGAAGAAAAAGAAAAAGGATCCTATGAAACAGCTCTAACTCTTTATCGAGAATACTTATCCATGGTAGATCCTTCCTTCACTCATGGGGTCTGGAATACAATGGCAGAAATCTTATTTGAGAATAAAGATTATGAAAAAGCTCTTTCTCACTGTAATCGTGCATTGGAACTAATGAAAGACTTTATCCCTGCACTAGAATTACGTGCGAAAATACAAAATGCCTTAGGAAATACAACTGCAATGAAAAATGACTTAAACACCATTAACAAACTCAATGCAATAGAACAGGCAAAGTGGGATGACCCCAATCACTATTATCATTATAAGTGAAACAATAAAAAAGCCCCTCCTCAAAGTTTCCTTCGAGAAGAGGCAACCGTCTTAAGGCAACTCTTGCCTTCTACAACTTAAGCGTTATTCAAAAGTCGTAGTACAGAATTTGGTCTGAGGCTGGCTTGCGCTAGCATTGCCGTACCGCTTTGCACGAGAATTTGTTTCGTCGTGAGCGCTACCATTTCCTCAGCCATATCTGCGTCCCTAATCCTTGATTCGGATGCTTGCATATTTTCGTATGCACCCATGAGGCCTTTTGCAGTACTTTCGAGCCTATTTTGATAAGCTCCCATATCTGCTCTCTGCTTCATGATCTTGTTCAAGGCGAAGTCCGCTTTTGCAATCGCTTCGTCTGCTTTTCCAGGTGTAGAGAGTGCAATTTTAATTGCCCCTTCTGACATCTTAAGAGCTTTCGAAGTCATAGTTCCAATGTAGAAACGCTCTCTTTGCTTTGCGTTTGCTCCCATGTGAAACCACATCGATGCTTTCGTTGACTTTCGAGCGAAGTCTCCTTCAAACAGTTTCATTTTATTGAACTCTGCTTGGGAAGCAATTCGATCGATCTCATCCACCAGCGCAGATACTTCTACCTGCACGAGTTGCCTGTCCTCAGGTGTGTAGATTCCGTTCGAAGTCTGGATCGCCAAGGTTCGGATTCGTTGGATGATTTCAGCCGACTGGTCAAGGTAACCCTCTGCAGTCTGGATGAAACTAAGTCCATCTTCCGTATTCCTTTCTGCCTGACGTAAACCACGAATTTGTGTTCGTAGTTTTTCCGAAACAGCAAGACCAGAAGCATCATCACCGGCAAGGTTAATCCTTTGCCCAGTGGAGAGGTTCCTCATGGTCTTATCTACATCCCATTGTGTAAACTTGAGAGCACGATGTGATTGGATCGCACTCATGTTGTGATTGATAATCATTGGCCTACACTCCTTTGTGTATAACCAAGAACGGTTTCTTTTTCGTTCTTAGCCGGACAATCCCTGTCCGGTGTCAAGGATGAGCTTTCATTTTGCCACCTGGCAGGGGAAAGCCGGCTGATTATCTAATTACAACTCTTCAGTTACACTAACCACTCACCTCGTTAACGTGAATTAACGAAGGAGAGAAAGAACTCCTTGTGGACGAACATTCGCCTGAGCTAACATAGCAGTTCCAGATTGAACTAAAATCTGGTTCTTTGTGAAAGCCACAGTTTCTTCTGCCATATCCGCATCACGGATCCTAGACTCGGAAGCTTGGGTATTCTCATAAGCGTTCATGAGCCCTTTTGCAGCATGCTCAAGACGGTTAAAGTAAGCACCTAAGTTTGCTCTTTGTTTGCTAATACGTGTTAACGCAGCATCCAAAGTTCCGATCGCATCATTTGACTTATCAGCAGTTGATAAAGATAAGAGTTCTCCACTTTGACCTTTCAGATTAAGTGCACGTGCAGTCATTGTAGCAATGAACACTCTTTCTCTTTGGTGCATGTTTGGTCCAATATGGAACCACATGGAAGTTGCTCTAGATCCTCGAGCAAAATCACCTTGAAGCAAATTCATTTTATTGAATTCAGCTTGAGAAGCAATTCTGTCCACTTCGTCGATAAGTTGTGAAACTTCGACTTGGATCATTTGTCGATCTTCTTCAGTATAAATACCGTTAGACGATTGAATTGCAAGAGTTCGAATTCTTTGAATGATATCATTCGATTCTTGCAAAAAGCCTTCCGTTGTTTGGATAAGGCTCATACCGTCTTCGGTATTTCTTTCTGCTTGTCTAAGACCATTCACTTGCGTTCTCATTTTTTCCGAAACGGCAAGGCCTGATGCATCATCACCTGCTCGGTTGATTCGCATACCAGAGGATAGTTTTTCCATATTCTTGGAAACTTCCTCGTTTTGGAACTTGAGGACGCGATGTGAGTTGATCGCGGCTAAATTGTGGTTTATGATCATTGGTTTCCTCCTTGAAACTTGATCTGGCAAACAAGAGAATCCCTTCTCTCGCTTTTTTTGTGTCTGGCTTTCAGGCCCCATTGGTGCCTAAAATCTCTATTTATTCCCTTAGTATGTCGGTACTTGGATAGAAGAAATTAATTCGAAGAAATTGGATAGTTTTTGGAGGATTTTGAGATTAATTGCCTATTTTTGGCAATTTTTGGTTACTTTAGCGTTTTATTTTTTTTTTAAAAAAAATCTATTTTTCCCAATACGATCATCGGTATTTCTCCATTTTCCATGAGCAAATTTTGAAAAATGGAGAAAATCCAAAGGGAAACCCCTAAATTAACGAGAGGCGAGAGGAGAAATGGTTTCCCATTGGTAAACGGGATTGAGGTTTCCTGAAAATTTATGTTCGATGGTTTTGACTTCTTTAAAGTTTTCAAAAAGACTTGCATTTAACGCACGTAAGGTTTGATCCATTGCTTGGATCCTTCGTTTATTTAAAACCTCTTCGGATTCTTTGGGACCAGTTTCCGTACTACCAGTGTAATAAGTGATGGTGTCAACGGGTGCATTGGAATTTTCTTCGTCGGCATCGGCCGAATCATCTTCTGATTTGGTGCGAGGTAATCGGTATTTTTCCATGATGGACTCCAATCGATTTGTATTCCAATCAATTACCAATTTTTGATTTTGATCAAGAAACCAAGATTGTTTGATCGCAAACCGAATGTCCAAAAGTTTTTTAGGGGAAAAAAGTTTCCCATCTTTTGCCAATGCTTCCACCGAATCAAAATAAGGTGGTGCACCAACCTCACCTACAATTTGGTAAATGAGAGCAGATGGTTCCTCTTGTTTTAACACCTTTCTGTGGATTGGGATTTGTTCCCCTTCTCCATTGGAAATATAGACAATGATGGATTCCCTATGGTCTAAAGAAGGATAGGAATACAACTTGAAAGGAACGAGCAATCGGAATGGATTTTGTTCTGCTAAGATGAAAAAACTAAAAAACAAAAGTAAACTAAACCATGAACCAAATAAAAAAATAAAATCACGAGTGAGTTTGGTTTCGCCTGTTCCAATTTTATAAAACCGAATGGAAACGATTTTTAAAAATTCCCAATAGTTCTTAAGTAACTCTTTAATCTTTTGCAGATGCGTATTCATGAATTCCTTTAATGACACTCCGAGCAATTTTCTTTTGGAAGGTTTTATCTCGCAGTTTTTTACTTTCTTCAGGGTTTGTGAGATACCCCATTTCCACAAGTACAGCAGGCATAAGGCTTCCTCGCAAGACGGAAAAATCTGCCTTTTTCACTCCTCTAGCCGGAATTTCAGGGCTAAGGGCTTTTTCGTATTGGTTTGCGACTGAATCTGCCAATTTTTTAGAACGCCTTTGGGTCACACTTGATAACATTTGGGACTGGATTTGCGAAACCACAGGATTTTTGTGTTTTCCAATATACCGATTTTCGATGAGAGCAGTTTCCCTTGCGTTTTCTGTACTCGGACTTTGAGAGAGGTAATACACTTCGAACCCAGCAGCTTTTTCGGAAAGAGAAGCATTACAATGGAAACTGATAAAAATCACATCTCTTGTATCAGACAATACACGATTGGCAAATTTTGAACGGTCTTCGAGTTCCACAAATCGATCGTCTTTACGCACCATCTCCACTCGAATTTCAGGGTAATACTTCCGTAAGTACAGATAGGTATAACGAGCAACACCAAGGCTTACTTCTTTTTCAACATACCCAGTCGTATCCGAAGTACCAGGGTCCTTTCCCCCATGCCCTGCATCAATGATGATGGCTTTTACACCTAAGTTTCGTTTGGGGATGGTTTCCTTTGGCACAAGGACAATGAGTTCTGATTCTTTGAATTGGTAACGCACATCATATGCAATCAAATTGAGTAAAATTGTTTCCACTAAATCAAGAGGAAGGTAAACTTCCTCCTCCTTCTTTAAAATGGCTTTTGGGATTTTATAAATTTTACCATCCAAGGTGTAAAAACTACTGCCAATGCGAAATTGGATATTCCCTTGTGGTGTGTAAATGGAACCTACATTGGTGTATTTCTTTAGTTTGGTAGAAAGTTCAGGTAAAATGGTTTTTAAATCTGAAAAACCTACATAATTCCCTTTCCCGTAAAGCGGAAGTTTTGTGACTTCAGCATTTACGAGACATGGGAAAACAATCAGTAAAAGAAGGATTAATCTTTTTTGAAAAATGAAAGGATTCGTTTCCAAATCGATTGTTTCTGTTTTTTGGATTGTTTCACTTCGTTGATATCGAAGAGATTCCGTCTTGGGTCATTCTTTTGAAAAGATTTCCCCTGTTGGTTTTTCTTATGCCCGGGTTTGCCCTTACCATCTTTGGGATGGTGGCCATGTTTGAATTCATGGTGGGTCATCTTCGCTGGGTGTTTGTGATCACTTGGGTGTGCATGACTATGGCCATCTGGATGGGACATCTTCGCTGGTGGGTGTCCACCCGATTTTCCTTTATGGCGATTTCTGTCACCTGACCTATGTTCGCCTCTCTCTCCACCATGTTCTCTGCGATCCCCTCGTCCGGACTGTTCTCCCCGTCTTGGTTTTCCACCCTTTCCGCCACGTTCTCGGTCTTGGTATTTTTTTTCACCAGGAATCACTTCGTCGGCAAACACAGGAGTGAATTCACCTGTTGGGAATTCTAAATACTCTTCTCTGATTTCCGCCACTGGGATTTTCGAATTGAGATACTTTTCAATGCGTTCGAGTTCTGTATAATCTGTTTCGGAACAAAGGCCAATCGATTGTCCTTTTCTCCCTGCACGAGCTGTACGGCCAATTCGGTGCACATAGTTTTCCGCATCTTGTGGGAGGTCATAATTATAAACCACATCGATGTTTTCGATGTCAATTCCTCGAGAAGCAACATCTGTTGCGATGAGGTATTTGTACTTACCTGCCTTAAAATCACGAAGGAGACGAATTCGTTTTTTCTGGTCGAGTTCCGAAGAAAGTCCTGTGGCAGTGATTCCGTATCTTCGTAGTACAGAAACAATTTTGGGGATATTCATTTTGTAGTTGGTAAAAATGATCCCAAGACCTTCGATTGGATAGTTTAACAAGGAATTGACGAGGTATGGAAGTTTTTCTTCTCTCCCCAAGTGCAAAAGAGTTTGGTCGATCCTTTCTGTAATGACTTTCTCAGGATTGATGTGAACTTCGATCGGTTCGTTCAAATAACGGCTTGCAAGTCGTACCACTTCGTAACTGAGAGTGGCACTAAAGAGAAGTGACTGTTTTCTGTTTTTACATTTATGGAAGATGTATTTGAGGTCTTGCACAAAGCCCATATCGAACATTCTGTCCGCTTCATCGAGGATCACCACTTTGATGTTTTCCAAAGAGAGACCATGGTTTTTCACAAAGTCAATGAGTCGACCAGGAGTTGCCACGATGATACAAGCTTTGTTTCCAAGAGCTTGTTCTTGCGATTTGTAATCAGTTCCTCCGATGATGGTAGCCACACCGAAGTCGGTAAACTCGAGTAATTTTTTTGCTTCTTCTGCGATTTGGATCGTGAGTTCTCTTGTGGGTGCGAGGACAAGTGCATACGGAAGTGCTTCCTCTTCCTCTGCAGAGAGAAGTCTATGCAAAGTGGGAAGTAAAAAGGCCATCGTTTTTCCGGTTCCGGTTTGGGCAAGACCAGTGAGGTCATGTCCTTCCATGGCGAACGGGATGGATTTGGCTTGGATGGGTGTGAGCTCTGTGTAGCCGATTTTGTCTAAGGCTTTCTTTAGAGACTCGTGGAAAGGTAATTCATTAAATTTCATATTGGATTTCAGTGTGTTCTTTTTCTGGCAATCAGTTCGATGGTATCACCATAGGCAAATTGGTTTGCGTACAGCCGATACAGCCATTCAGGGAGTTTGCCTCGGAGGCCTAAATCCCGGTAGGAGTGATACGACATAGGTCTAACATAGTTCACGTCAAAGCCAAGGATTGACAAGAGTTTTTTCAAGGAGTGGACTGAGTAGTCAAAAAAGTGGTCAGAGGGATGGGTCATAAACCATTCCTTGGGATTGGTCTCAAAACTTGGCCCAAAACTAGAAGGAACTGCCAAATACAAAAACCCACCAGGTTTCAGCCATGTCTGCAACCGCCTCCAAATCCCTTCGATGTCATCAATGTGTTCAATCACAAAAAAGGCGGATACCACAGAGTAGGATTCTTTCCATGCCCCCTCTTCTATCGAAAGAACAGATGAGCTTTCGACATCGAGACCAAGAGTGTTTCTCGAATATTCCACCTCTTTAGGAGAGAGTTCGAGGCCCTTTGTTTGGTATCCGGCAATCCTTGCTTCGTCTAAAAAAAATCCAGCGGCCGAACCAATCTCGAGCAGTGTTTGGTTTTGAAACGGTGTCCTTTCACTAGGGTCAACTTTTGATACTCCAGAGAGGGGAACTAACTTTGCCAAGTTTGCGAGCCTGCGTTTTGCCATGGAACGAAGATTGGGTTCATCTTCGTAATAGGACTTTTTGTATTGGGACTTGTATTCTTCCATAAAATAGCTGTCCCCGTACTCTCTTTGTTTTGCGGGAATATATCGCAAAACACCCGTATGGCGACAGATTTCGTAATATTCTGGGAATTTACGATGAGGGATAAAATCAAACAAACTCAATAAAAAGTTCTCTTTTTGGATTCCAAAGATTTTTCATACTGAGCTCGAGCGGCTCGTTTGTTTTCATAGGCTTCTGACAAACTGGGATTTAAATCAATCGCGGTTTGGAAACTGGAAAGTGCTCGTTTGAATTCTCCGTTTTTAAAATAACAAACACCTAAATAATTATGTGCTTTGGAGGAAATGGTTGGAGTGACATCAGACCGAGTGATGACCGTTAACTCTTCAATCGCTTTCTCTCTGTCCACAAGGGATCCCGAATCAATGAGGATTTTGGCTAGTACTAACCTTGATTCCATATCCTCAGGATCGATGTGAGTGGCACGAAAGGCTTCTTCTTTGGCTCGTTTCGAAAGGCCAGAGTTCCCACTACTTGCATAACTTAATGCAAGTTTTCTGTGAGCGAGTTTGATTTCTTTTGGGTCTTTTGCATTTTCCAAAACAAAGACTAACATCTTTTCGGCGGCAGGGTAATTTTTGGTTTGGATGTATACATCGGCCAGTTTCAGTCTTGCTTCATAGAGTTCTGGTTTCCAAGCAATGGCTTCTTCGTATTCGGAAATGGCTTCGTTATAAAAACGGTTTTCTAAATAATAATCGGCGATGGCAAGTCTTGAGGGAACATGATTCGGATCCAGGGCTTGGGATTTTCGTAAGGACTCAATCGCCATGGTTGGTTTTCCCGCATGTAAATAGGAAAGGCCCAAATTATAATACGCTGATTGGTTTTTAGGATTGAGAGAGAGTGCCCCTTCAAAGGCCGCGATACTCTCTGAATAACGCTCCATTTCATCTAAGATGATTCCTAAATTCACATACGCCGTTTCCGAATAGGTATCTCCCGGGGTGAGGCGGATGATCCTACGGAATAGACTTTCTGCCTCAACGAGTTCCCCTTTTTTATAGTAGAGCTCGGCAAGAGCAAATAACGAGTCGACATCCGATGGTTTTAAGAGTAACGCTTTTTTTAATGCAGTGATCGCCATATTGGTTTGTCCCATGGACAAAAACGCATCGGCAATATAACGATAGACTTCAGGTTCGTTCGCATTGGAATCGAGTGCTTTTTGGAAGTATTTGGCCGCCTCTTCTGGGACTTTTTTCTTTAAATACACCAAACCTAAGTTATAGTAGGCTTTGGCATCTCCCGTTTTCAGGCGAATCACTTCTCGGAAATAATACTCTGCACGGTCATAGTCTTCTCTTTGGTAAAAGATAGTTCCAAGGTGGCCATAGGACAAAACAGCTGTTTGGGAATTGGGAGCTGTTTGTACCACTTTTTGGAACTCAGCGATCGCTTCGGCAATATTCCCTTGTTTCAAATAACTGATAGCAAGATTGTAAGTGAGGGTGACATCACTTGGTGCCAAGGCTTGCCCCTCTTTATAGGCTTCAATGGCGCTTGTCGGGTCCCCAATTTCTTGGAACAGATTTCCTTGTAAGAGAGCGACACGGTAGTCGTTAGGTGCAATTTCTTTGGCACGCTCGGCAGCACGCCTTGCTTCTTCAAATTTTCCTGCGTGTTTGAACGCTAAGGACAAATTATAAAAGGCAAAATAGTTTTTGGAATCGTATTGGATGGCTTTTTCCAAACGTTCGATGGCATTGATGTAACGCCCTGCTTCATCATACATCACCCCAAGAACTGTGAGGGCAATGGATTTGTCTTCGTCACTGCCAGGGGAATTGAGAAACTCTTCGCAAACAGTGCCCACTCGGTTCACATAACGGTTGTGATAGGCATTGAGACAAGCTGCAAGTTTTGGATTCACCGAATCATCCGGAAGATAAGGTTTATCCACAAGTAGATTCAGTGCTTTTTTATCTGTAGGTAAATCTTTTAGAACCTTGGCAATTTCTTCTGGATTTTGTTTTTTTTGCAAATACCAATAGTAGGCTGCTGTTAAAAACCCGAGGATGAGTAAAACAAGAAACGACCAAAACAAAAACGATAAAACTGGTCGCCTTACGGTTGTTTCTGATTCGTAAGTCGTTTCTTTTTCTTTTCCCAGGTTCCTTAAATATGGATCTTCCTGGTAATAACTTGGCTTGGAGGTTTGTTCCTCAATGCGAAAGCGGTTTTTTTGGATAGGATCCATTTCTTTTGTTAGTGGGACTCTTTTGTTAAGATCTCCTTCTTATAGAAGGCATCGAGTAGTCCGTTGATGAATTGTGCAGATTCGTCCGTTTCAAATTCCTTTGTGAGTTCCACCGCTTCATTGATGACAACAGGTGCTGCAAGGAAAGGTTCCTTTTGCAAACTTAGAATTGATAAACGTAAAATACAACGATTGACAACGGAAATACGCGAAAGTTCCCAATTCTCCGAATACTTCTTAATTAGAGTATCGATCGCTTTTCGATTTTCGACCACTCCTTTCACAAGAAAGACAGCATAATCCTTTTCTTCTCGGGTGATTTTTTTGTCGTACCAATCAAATTTCATGGCACGATCGGGGTCTGTTCCCACTAAGTCAATTTGGTAGAGGCACATGAGGGCAAGGCTACGCCCACGGTGTCTAGAACTCATCCGATCTCTTTGAAAAGATTTGCCATTTCAATGGCTGTAGTGGCCGCTTCGTATCCTTTGTTTCCCGCTTTGGTCCCTGCTCGTTCAATCGCTTGTTCGATGGATTCTGTGGTGATGACACCAAAGATCACAGGAACCGAGCCGTCCGCGGCAGATCCCACTTTTGCTGCTTCCCCAGACACTAAGTCATAGTGAGAAGTGGCTCCACGGATCACAGCACCGAGGCAAACGATGGCAGAGAATTGGTACTTTTTCGATTGTAAGACTCGTTTGACAGTTTGCGGGAGCTCAAATGCTCCTGGAACATAGATGACGGTCACATCAGAGTCTTGGACTCCATGTTGTCTGTAAGCGTCTTTTGCCCCTTTTAAGAGGGACTCGGTAATGAATTCATTGAACTTTGAAACGATGACACAATGTTTTTGTCCGTTTCCGATTCGTGTGCCTTCCAATAAAGCTGTCATGTATCCAAGTTCCAAAACTGGGGTTATTTCGCAAGACGAATGACGAGGGTAATTTTGCCATCCGGATTTTCCACGACTTCAAAACCATCTCGTTCCAGTGCCTTTTTGGCTCGGTAAATAGCCAAATTCACAACATTGGTTTTGTCTTCCGTTTGTTTTTGTGGTTCCCGTTTCATAGGCCCCCCTCTTACTCTTTAAGTTCGGAGTCGGACATAGTGAATCTTAAATACCAATGACTTTACAAGCGAGAATTGTTTTCCTCTTATGTCATATAGGATGAAAATGAAGAAAAAGAAATCTGTTAAGAAGGCCAAAAAGAGAAAACCGGTTGTGTACACCGAAAAGGATTTTATCGTAAAACCGTCTTCAGTTCCCAATATTGGTATGGGACTTTTCACCAAACAAACATTATACAAAGGTGATACCGTTGGTTATTACATGGGTAAAATCATTACCGATGAACAAGCGGAATCGAATAAATATGTAGATTCAAAATACCTACTTTGGATCTGTAAGGATTGGTGGATTTACGGGGAAGGACGAGAGTCAAATTACACTCGTTATATCAATCACTCTTCCAAACCCAATGCTGAACTCATTACCTCTGTTCGTTGGAAAACTGCTAGGTTTAAGGTCTTAAAAACCATCAAAGAAGGCGAAGAGATCTTTTTTGATTATGGAAAGGATTATTGGGATAATGTAGATTTCAAACCGAAGTGATTCGGTTTTTCACTTGGTAGAAAGAATTAAAACCCGCAAAACAGTTTTTATTTTGCGGGGGAATCTATTTTCGATTTTGTTTTATAAAATGCCTTGGCCGAATCCAGAAGGTTTTCGAGTCACCTCGGCTTTATCAGCTCGTTCCAGAGTTTCCACATAACGAATGACCGAATCATCCATACGGAATACTCCTTCCTGGGTTTCGCGGTGGTTCCATTGGCAGAACACAACATTTGCCAATACGAACAGTGCGACGAGAACTAAGGGAAAACGGTAAAAATTCGTCATACATACCCTCCGATCTCTTCCAGTTTCCAAAACCTAGTTTTTCTAGGCAATTTCTTTTAGAATGATTCTAGCGAAAATCTTCGGGTCTGATGTCCGGGAAGGCATTATTTTCGGCTTCGGCAGCCTCCAAAACGGTCAGGTCAATGGGACCTGTGAGCATGGCCTCGAGAGTGAGAAACAAATTGGTGTGCACATTGGTACGACGGACTGCATACTCCACCATAGTTCCCGTTTTCATGATAAAGGCCCAGTCACTGCTTTGTAAGAGGAGGAGTTCCCTTCCCATTTGTTTTAAGATGCGGATTTGTGTTTCTGTTCCCGATCCAAATTCATGAACTCGTTTGTGCATCCGAATGCTTAGGTCATGGATGAGGGGATAAATCCAATCATTGGTATCATTCAACCAAACATCGCCATACCCATTTTCCCCCCAACTCGACATCTTCATTTCCACAGATTGTACCCTTGGTAAGTCCCTTGCCGCTTCCATAGGATGGGAAAGTATGATGGTGTTTTGGTTGAAGTGGATTTTTTTGAATAAAAATTCGATGAACTGTGGGCCTTCATACCACCAGTGACCATATAACTCTGCGTCATACGGAGAAACGACCACTGACGGTTGTTTGTTTGTCGCATACAAATGTTCTGCTTGTTTGATTCGATTGCGTAAAAAATCTTCAGCATGGTTTCCCGCAGCTTCCATCGCCCAGTCAGGGTGGTAGTATCCTTTGTCCCCCGTTTTTCCTGTGATGCGGTAGTATTTGATACTGGTATTGATGCGGATCCCATTCGAATGTAAGTAAGGAGAGATATCTTCCCAAGGAAGGTCGTGACCGATATCACGGTAGTATTCGCGGTAACGGAAGTCCCCTGGGTATCCATCAATCGAACTCCAAACTTGTTTGCTACTCTCGGGGTCTCTGCCAAACGCAAACACTCCATACCCCACCTCCACGGGAGCATACACTCCAAACTTGGGCCTTGGGCTTGCATGGGTAATGCCATGTGTGTCCACAAAAAAATAACGAAAACCCTCGCGGTCGAGTTCCTCTTCTAACGATTCTGTGTAACCACATTCCGAAAGCCAAATCCCTTTTGGATCCCTACCCCAAATCCTACGAAAGGTCCTACGTCCATTTTTCAACTGGGAACGAAACACCGACTTTTCCGAATCATAAAATGGTAAAAAGGCGTGAGTGGCAGGGCTTGTCATCGCTTCGAGTTCACCCGATTCGATAAACGGCAAAAACAATTTTGTCAAATCTCCGTTTGCCTCTTCGAAGATGGATTCCGTGTCTAAAAAATGTTCCAGATACCGTGTTGCTAAATAGTGTAAATGCGGATCCGATTTTGTTCGTTTGGTTTCATGATTTGCAAGTGAGATTAAGTTTTTGATGTACTTACGAAATTGATTTTGCAAGTACGGGTCAACTAACATTTGTGAGAGAGTCGGTGTAAACGACATGGTAATCCGAAAGCGAACTGATTCTTTTTTTAAATTTCGAAACACACGAATCAGAGGGATATAGGTTTCGAGGATGGCTTCGTTTAACCAATTTTCTTCAATAAAAGGAGTGTCATAACCAGGGTGTCTAACAAATGGTAGGTGGGCATGCAATACAAAAACCAAATGCCCCTTGATCGAATGATGCATCAAAGAATTCCCTTTCCTGAACCCGACCCATTGGCAAAGGGAAAATTTTCATTTGGCAACGAATCTTGGTTAGCCTGCTTGTTTCTTGGGTTTACATAATATCCACTTGCATTGGTTTCTCGAAAGTAAAATTCGCCACTCGGACTTTCTGTTACAAGTCCTGCACTGATCCATTCGGGGTGGATCCATTCTTTGTCCAATCGAAAGGACTCAGTGCCCAGTGGTAAGTCTTTCCCTGTGGAATGTAAGGAAGAAATTTCCTTTTCTAAATAAGAAACAAAAATGGTGCATTGGATCATTTTTACAGGAAACATAAACTTTAAATAGTAAGATTCTGTAAAGGGAGGAAGGTCGTACCATTCCACACGGTCACTCCCAAAAACGTTTTTGTATTCTACTTTCAAACGAAACTTTAAAACATCGGTAGTTTGCACTTGCAATTCCTGAGTGATGCGTTTTAAGGTGGTTTCTGAAAATTTCCAAAATACAAAGGCTTCTTTGGGGGATCGAACAAGAACCTTAATTAAATCTTCTGTTGGATAACTAGGATGTTTTGTATATTTGGAATCATTGTAAATTTTAGGAAGATTGTTTGGTGGCAAAGATCGTGTTTCACTCGGTGGTTTTACGAGTTCTTTTTTAGGAAGTAGCTTGGATTCATCTTTTGCCTTAGGTTTTGCAAGAGATGCCGATTTTTTTTTGGCCACTTTTTTTTTGGCGGCTTTCTCTTTCTTTTCTTCCTCTGCCATGCATACAAGGAGTATGCCTCGAAACACTCACCTTCAATTCTTTTTTATTTGACGTTAGCTTTTTTTCCAAAATACAATCATTCCATACCAAATTGGGACAAACTATGAAAATCAATTATACTTGGAAACACTTAGACCGATCCGAAGCTGCTGAAAAATATGCAGACGAAAAACTAGAACGAGTGACAAAATTCGTACAAAAAGTTGTCTCTTGTGAAGTTTCCTTTGAAGCCATCCACGGAGAAATCAACGCTAACCTCAAGTTACACGCTGATGGAAATAATTTTAACGCACACAACCAAGACAAAGACATTTATGTTTGTATCGATGGTTTAGAAGACAAAATCATCTCCCAAACAAGCAAACACCACGACAAAAAAAGCCAACACTAATCTCTAATGATCCAGAAGTCGGAAGAAGCACTCACCTATCTTGGAAATGGTGAGTTTCAAACAGCTAAATCTATCTTTTCTGTACTTCTGGATCGTGATCCCGAGGACATAGCTACCATCAGTGGATTTTATATCGCTAGTTTTTGGGACCACAGACTCGATCTCATTTTAAAAACAAGGGAAGGAAAGGAACGGGGTAAATTACTCCTCCAACTTTTTTCTGATTTTGAATCGGAGGTGCGAAAACGAGGGTTTCAAAACACCGACAGTTTTATTGTCACACAAGATTGTATTTTAAAAGAAGCAAGAGACCATCTCAAACTTGCCTACCAATGGGAAGGATCTAATGCTCTCGACAAAGAGTTGCTAGGTGACCTCGCCCGTAGTCTCATCAAAATCCAAGACTATTCGATGGCCATTGAAGTACTTTTATATGGTGGGAATAAACAATCTCCTGTTCTTTTGTATTATCTTGCAGAATCCCAGGTGATGACTGGAAAAGAAAAAGAAGGTATCGATAATTACCGCATTGCCTTTTTAAATGACCCGCAACTCTTTCCTTATACCATTGTACGCTGGCCACCGTTACTCAACCTCATTGAAAAAGCAAAATCCTTTAGCCAAAATGAGGAAGAAATGAAAGAACTGGTGCCTGTGTTTGCATGGAGAGAAGGACTCTTTGTCACTGGTGACAAAAAAGAAGAAGCCACCATTCAGATTTGGTTTAGTGAATTAAAACGCCTAACAGAGAGTAAAAAAAGGAGTGGAGGGAATTTCCGATTGGAAGCAAGGATTGAACAATTTGCCCTTGCCATCCTCAAAAGTGCAGACGACATCCGTTCACGGGATGCCGTTTTGTTTGCTAAAAACTTAGTTTAATCTTAGTTTCTAATTTATCTTTCTATGGATTCAATGAGGAGGTGGAGTTCTTCCGCCGCAGCATCCCTTCCTGTTTTTTCATAGTATAGCTCTAGTTCGCGAAGTCCATACACAGAACCTGGTGCCGAACGTAAATGATCGAGTAACACTCGTTTTTGGTAAGATTCACTTAAATCAATGCTTGTTGGTTCGTATTGGTAATTGTTTTGTTCAATCACAACACCAGCAGAATCATTTTTTGTGAATGAGGTTTCCGATTGGGAACGGTTCAAGAGAACAAATACCAAACTCACTGCCATCACAGCAGAAAAAGAATACTGCACGGTTCGGTTTTCAATGAGATCCCGGAAGGAGAAGGAGGTTTTTTCTGTGGGACGATCGATGGAAACTGATTCTAAGAGATTCAACAATCGGACATCAAAGTCATTTGACATTCGAGGCAGGATGGTATCTTCCTTTTCCTTGATGTGTTGGAAAAGAGAACAAATCTTATTCTCTAAAACCACTGAATCCGTGTCTTCTGGAAAGAGACCTGGGTATTGTGCGCGAAACCAATCTTTTAAATTCATAAACCTATTTTTCAAAGAACCCTTCTCCTTTTTCATCTTTCTGGATGAGGTGCTTTAAAAACTCCTTCGCCTTAAAGAGACGACTCTTAACCGTTCCTACATTACATTCCATAATCTCAGCAATTTCGTTATAGGAAAGGTTTTCAAAATAACGAAGTTCGAGGACTTGTTTGTAGGAATCTTCTAAGAGTGCAATCTTACTCATTAGATAACTTGATTCCTCAGAAAGTTCCAATTTTTTTTCATATCCGACACGGGAATCCACAAATTGGTTATCACCTGAGTCATCCATGGGTTTTTCACGCCCACGTTTCTTCTTGGCAAGTAGATCCTTGGACTTATTCACCACAATGCGGTAGAGCCAAGTGTAGACACCTGCCTCAGCACGGAAGTTTTGAATGGATTTGTAACCTGAAATGAGAGCATCTTGGACAATGTCTTCGGCGTCATCGCCGTCTTTGACCATGGAAACTGCTTTTCGGAAAAGTCTCTCTCGGAATGGAGAGACGAGTGTCATATAGGCAGTCGGGTCCCCTGCTTTGATTTTTTGGAGGAGGATTTTTTCCTTCTCACGCAGGGTCATGTTTTTGCCTTCTAAGGGTCTTGGCATCAGAACCTAGAATTTCGAAAGCGATAAATCAATCAATGTTTTTCGGATTCGTTTGGCAGTTTAGATCCTGTGGAACATGGTCTCTAAGTCTTTTCGTGTCAGTTTGATGAGGGTAGGTCTGCCGTGAGGGCAAAGGGAGGGATTTTCGCAGTACGATAGCCTTTGTAAGAGTTCCCCAATAATGGGGTCTGATACTTGGTCCCCTTTTTTAATGGCTGACCGACAGGCCACACATTTGGCCATCTCATCATACAACTCTTTCTCTTCTGGGTCTTTGGACTTGAACCGCTCCCAAAGGTCGAGGATGGTTTCTGTTTCTTTCCCGGGATCGATGTAAGATGGGACCTCTCGGATGAGAATTGTACCTCCCGAAAAAGGTTCGAGGGTGATCCCAAGTTCACTAAACCTTTGTTTTTCAGCGATCATCTCTTCGGCTTCTTCTTTTGTGAGCTCGAGACGGATGGGAGTGAGTAGGCTTTGGGATTTATAAGCTTTGGATTTGAGATCCCGTAAGACTTCCTCATAACGGATCCGTTCGTGGGCCGTGTGTTGGTCAATGATATAGAGTCCATCTTCGGCTTCCGCCAGGATAAAGGTTTCAAAAATCACACCGAAGTGTTTTTTCGGAACAAACAAATGGTGTTTGGATAAGTTTTCACCTAACAAATGTAAGTTTGTCCCAGCCCCAATCCCTTCCAGAGAAAATCCAGACCTTCCTTCGATAGAACTCGGACCTAAAAGCGGACTTCCTTCGGTTTGTGTCCCCCAATAAGGTGAGGTCCCACTGCCCAATCCACCTTCACCAAACGAAGAATCACTCCTAGCCTTGTCATAGGGAATGGGCATCGATAACCTTCGGCGCATTTCTAAAAATTCCACGGGAGTGGAAGTGCGTAACACCTCAGTGATTCCTTGGAAGAGAATCCCTGTAATGGTTTCTTCCGATAAAAACCGAACTTCTTTTTTTTGTGGGTGAACGTTCACATCCACAAACTCACGAGGAAGGTCAAAAAACAAAAATGCATAGGGAAAGGCACCACTAGGTAATAACTCTCCATAACAACGTTTTAAAATCTGAGCAGAAAATTTGAGTTCCACCGAACGGTTGTTCACGAAAAAGAACTGACCCGTCCTTGATGATTTATAAAAATCCGGATGGGAGATAAACCCTCGTAAGGTCATTCCATTCCGACTTGTATGGACAGGCAAAAGATGGTCACGGAGATTTTCACCATACACAGAAAGGATTCGTTCCAAAGGTTCTTCCTTTTGGACAAAAAAAACTTCCTTCCCATTTTGTACGTACCGAAAGCTAATACTCGGTTCTCCTAGTGCCATTGTCTGCACTCGAGTTCTATTTTTTTTCTCCTCCCCTGATTCGGTTTTTAGAAATTTCCGTCTAACGGGTGTATTATAGAACAAATCTTTAATTTCAATTTTTGTCCCTTGGAAAAAAGGGATCTCTTCTTCGGAAACAATTTTCCCCTCTTCTACCACCACACGGTTTGCGGTGCGGTTTCCTTCGGTACCCGATTCAATCACAAGCCTTGCCACAGAAGCGATGGAGGCAAGTGCCTCCCCCCGAAACCCAAAGGTAAATAGGTGTTCTAAGTCATGGAAGTTTTGGATTTTACTTGTGGCATACCGTTTGATGGCAAGAGGTAGATCCTCTTTTGTGATCCCATGTCCATCGTCGGAAACAAGGATACGGCCAAGGCCCGCACTTTCCGTTGCGATTTCAATTTTGGAAGCTCCTGCATCGATGGAATTTTCGATGAGTTCTTTTAAGATGGAATGTGTGGATTCAATGACTTCTCCCGCTGCAATTTGGTTGATGAGGTCGGGAGAAAGGGAATGGATGATGCCCATATAGGGCAAGCTTGGGAGGGGAAACCTCCCTTTCTATTACATTTTAGTGGGACTTACAAGAAGAACAAGTGCCAGAAACCACAATGTCAATGTGGTCTGCCACAAATCCCATCGCTTTCCAGTCTGTACTTTCGTCCAGTTTGAGTGCAGGAACGTCGAGGATGGTTCCACAAGAATGGCAAATCAAATGGGAATGGTCGTCAAGGAAGGCATCATAACGAACAGATTCCGATTCAATATTGAGTTTGTTCACGAGTTTATGGCCTACTAAATACTCGAGTGAGTTGTAAACAGTGGCAAAACTGATTTTATCTGCTTTGTCCCTGACCGACTCAAATACCATTTTTGCGGTAGGATGGTCGTGTCTTTCTTTCAGGTCTTGTAGAATCAATTCTCTGTGTTTTGTCAGTGCTTTCATAGGAAATCCCTTTCCCTAATCAGACTCTTAAAAATAGTGTGGGGTCAATTGGAATTTCGATTTTAGAATCCTTCCAGAAATTGATATTTGTCAATACGGAGCCATTATGCCAGTAGCCACAGACCAATTTAAATCTTCTCTTTCCCATTGGGCATCAGGAGTATCCGTCATTACCTATGCGTCAAAGACCATAAAAGGGGGAGTGACTGTTTCCAGTTTTTCTTCTGTTTCCTTAGAACCACCGTTAGTTTTGTTTTGTCTCGCGAAACATTCCAAGGCGAAAGAAGCCATCGAAACGGCTGGAAACTTTGCGGTGAATATTCTTTCTTCCGAACAAAAACAAATTTCCGCTGATTTTGCTTCTGGTTCTCTGGACAAAGCGGTTGTTTTGGAAGGCCTAAAACCAGGAACTCTTTCCACCGGAGCTCCCATCTTAGAGGGTTCCTTAGCTTCTTTGGATTGCCTGGTGCACCAAATCATCGATGCAGGTGACCACTGGATTTTCCTCGGACTTGTGGAAGCTGTGGCCACAAAGGAAGGTTCACCCCTTCTCTATTTCAATCGCAATTATAGAGAACTCATTTAAGGATATACCATGGAAAAAGAGAAAGTCAGTCTGGAAGAAGCAAAGGAACACGGACTTACCGAAACTGAATTTGTTGAAATTCAAAAAATCTTAGGAAGAATTCCCAATTCAACAGAACTTGGAATTTTTTCCGCCATGTGGTCGGAACACTGCTCTTATAAAAATTCTATCTTAAAACTAAAAACCCTTCCCACCAAATCAGACAAACTCCTCGCACAAGCTGGGGAAGAAAACGCGGGAGCCATGGACATCGGGGATGGACTTGCAGTTGTTTTTAAAATTGAAAGTCACAACCACCCTACGGCCGTTGAACCATACCAAGGTGCTGCAACGGGTGTTGGTGGGATCATGCGTGATATTTTTACGATGGGCGCTCGCCCCATCACTTCCCTCAACTCACTTCGGTTTGGTGATCCTAAAGAACCTCGCAATAAATACTTACTCACTCGTGCCGTAAAAGGGATTGGTGATTATGGTAACTCTCTCGGAATCGCAGTGGGTGGAGGGGAACTTTTTATCCACCCTACCTTTACCAAAAACCCACTTGTCAATGCAATGACTGTGGGAATCGCCAAACACGATGAAATGGCTTCTGCCTCGACCAAAGGCCAAGTGGGAAACAAAGTGTACATTGTTGGTGCCACAACTGGCCGCGACGGGATCCATGGTGCAAGTTTCGCCTCCAAAGACCTCACCAAAGAATCAGAAGAAAAACGTTCTGCAGTACAGGTGGGTGATCCGTTTATGGAAAAACTTCTAATGGAAGCATCCCTCGAAGCCATCCAAAAGAAACTCCTTGTGGGAATCCAAGATATGGGTGCAGCAGGGATTTCTTGTGCTACATCTGAGATGAGTGCCAAAGGGAAAACGGGAATGGATGTGGATCTAGACAAAGTCCCACTCCGCGAACAAGATATGAATGCATATGAAATCATGTTATCGGAATCCCAAGAACGTATGCTTGTGATCCCTGAAGTGGGCAAAGAAGGAGAACTTGTTTCCATCTTCCACAAATGGGGGTTAAATGCTGTTGAGATCGGAACTGTCACGGGTGATGGAATCTTACGCATCCGTAAAAACGGAAAACTCAAAGCTGAAATCCCAGCGGAATCACTTGTACTCGGAGGTGGCGCCCCAAGGTATGTGAGGGAAGAAAAAAGACCGTCTTACTTAGATGAGGTGATAAAATTTGATCCAAATAAAATCCCTGATCTAAAACCAGACACAGTCCCTCAAGCTCTCAATAGCCTACTTTCTTCTCTAAACATCAGTTCCAGAAGGCCACTGTATGAACAATACGACACAGAAGTGGGTCTTGTGAAAGTGGTAGAACCTGGTGAAGACGGTGGTCTTGTTCGTATCCCTGGAACCAATAAAGGAATCGCTGTTGCAACAGACTGTAACTCACGTTATACGTATTTAAACCCATACGAAGGGGCGCAAATTGCAGTTTGTGAATCAGCAAGAAACGTTGCCGCGACTGGTGCTGAACCTTATGGAGTGACAAACAACCTCAACTTTGGAAATCCATACATCCCAGAAAACTATTACGTGTTCAGTGAATGTGTGAGAGGCCTTGGGGATGCATGTCGTTTTCTTGGACTCCCTGTTACGGGTGGAAACGTTTCCTTTTACAACGAATCCCCTGAAGGACCTGTGTTCCCAACACCTACCATAGGTATGGTGGGAGTGATCGACGATGTATCCAAGGGACTACGCACTTACCCCAAAACAAACGAAGTGGTGAAGTATGCACTTGTTGGTGATTTTTTACCTACGATTTCTGCCTCTGAGTATTTGTATAGATCCCAAGGTCTTGATACAGGCGCCATTCCGAAAATTTCGTTAGCAAAAGAAAAACAAACCATTGATGCCCTGATCCAATGTCGCAAACAAGGACTTTTGACGTCCGCCAAAGACTTGTCACTCGGTGGTCTCCTTGTAGCGCTCGCAAAGATTGTGATTGTTGGGAAAAAAGGAATCGAAGCCAATTTAAATGAATTACAAACAAAAATCCCAAGGTTAGATACTTTGTGTTTTGGTGAAACAGGTGCAAGTTTTATCGTGAGTTATCTACCAAATGATGAATCAAAAGTGAAAGAATCGTTTGAAAAAAATGGTTTGTCATTTTATTCCTTGGGAACATCAAGTTCCAAAAATTCCCTTTCCGTCAAAGGAGAGGGTTTCCATTGGGAATGGACTACAAAATCGCTAGAAGTAGAATTTGAAAGTGGATTAAAATCCTATTTCGAATAGACAAGTTTCAAATTGCAGGAAGGATATGCCAGATGCGTGTTCTTCCTGTTTGGTTCCTTTTTCTCATTTTCACAATCCAATGTACAAGTCTTGCGAAACGCCAAGACTATGAAGATTCCCTTCGTTCTTACAAAAAAGCATCAATTGACAATGCACTCACAACATTACCTCGAAACGAACGAAAAGGTTTTATTGCCATATTAGAAAAAGCTCATCTTTCCTTTCTTTCTGGAGGAAAAGAATTCCGTGACTTGGAATCTCTCGCGGAAGCAAGTAAAGAACGCTTACGATTTAGTGCTTCTAGAACTCTAAAATCATTTTTTTATATGGAATCAGAAGATGGATATTATGCATCAGAAGCTGAAATTATTTACTTACACATCTTACTTGGACTCTACTATTCACGAGTCGAACAATATGAAAATGCCAAAATCCAAGCAAGGTATGCAGGCAATTTGTTAAGTGGAGAATGGAGCGCAGAAGGCCAGTTTGATGACCCCACTTTACGGCTTTTACTTGCTACTCTATGGCTTTCAACGGGTGCAAGAGAAGAAGCGATGGTAGATTTTCGGAGAGCCACTCAAATGAAACCACAATCTTCATCCATTCGTTCGTTTGCAAACGAGATGGTTCCAATAGACGGTGAGTTTATCTTTGTCTTTGGTGGTCCAGGTGCTGAACCAGAAATGGACCCTTCTGCCAATCTCAATTTTATCCGTGGTCTAAGGAATCTGAAGTTTACAACTTCTGGAAAACAAAGTTCCCTCCTACTTGTCGACAAATCCAAATCCATCCAATTGAGTTTAGAAAAAGGAACATTAGGATGGTACGAACGCCATCTCATCCGCGACAATGAAATCGCAGAACTCGTCCAAGATTCTAAATATTTCCAATTGATGTCTGCTACAGCGATTAAGGAAGGAACAAAAGGGACACTTAAGATCACAGGTTCCATCCTTGCTGGTGCCACCATAATTGCTTTAGGAGCAGGTATGGTATATGTTGGTTCAGAAGTTAGTTCGGGTGATGTTGTGGCATTTGGTCTCATTACCATGGTGGCCGGGTTTCAGCTTGGTCGTGAATGGATTGGCAGGTCCATCCACCAAACCAAAGAAAATATCAAAGAAGACTTGGATGTATCCAATGAATACAGATATGTCCGTTTTTTCCCTGAATATGTTTGGATTGGTAAATCAAAAACAAAACTTAATGAACCAATCCTTACTTCAAACCAAGGACCCGTTACCTACCACCTTACGCCCGCTATGGGAAAAATCAAAGTTAGGTTTGGATTTGTACCTGATGTTCAGAACCCATAACCTTCTACTCGGCTTTTTTTAAGAAAGTTGGTTTGTTCACTCCAAACGATTTGATTTGTTTCCAAACTCACAAGAAAAAGAGTCACAGTAATGTATTGAATTTTTGTTCCTGATTCAAAATTAACCACCTCATTGATTTCACCTTTGATTTGGTGGGATGGTGACTTAAATTTTCCAACTGCCAAACGAGAATCAGATGAAACCATTCCTGTTTTTCCAAATGCCATTTCCTTGGTTGCATCTTCACGAACAGAAGTATCAACAAAAGGAATTTTATCTTTTGTAAGTTGGTTTAGAATTTCATTGGTAATGAGTTTTGTATCAATATGTTCCGACGTACTATTTTGTAATTTTCTCCATTCCAAAAAACCAGTCTTCATTTCTGTTTTATAATATACTGATAAGGAATGACTCATACTTTTTACAGTTTCTTTTACTTCCACAACGCCCCATTGTTTGGTGGCCTTAGCGTTTTCTGGTTTTTGGTAAGATGCCCCAGTTGAACAGCTAACAAGAATAAACGAAACGAAAAAAATCAAAAATTTCTGATGCATAGGTGTTAGTGTGGGATAGGAATTGGAGTTTGGCAAGAAGTTTGCGGTGGTATCCCCGCCCGATTTTGGGTGGGGAACTGGACCCGCCACCCAATGAGTCTTCTCTACCATGAAGTCCCATTTTTCACAATTGTTTCCCTTCATTTTCCTGTTTTTTTGAAAATTTGTTCATCTTTTGGCCGGCGTATGGTTTTGGCGCCTCATTCGATCCACCACCAAACCATTCTCGTGAAAGGACCAGGCTACTCCGGGGTGCGCGTTCGCTCCCGTCTGCCTAGGGCAGACCAAGCCCTCCATATCCTTGGCGCAAACTCAATTTCCAAACTTTTGTTTCCAAGTTTCGAAGAAATATTGTCTTGAAAGTTTTACTTCCAGTGGCATACTTCAGCATTAATATATGGGCAAATTCATCGTTCGTTTCAGTTTATTCCTCATCCTACTCGCGATTCTGTTTGCGGGTTATACTTGGCTTACACTCACTTGGAGTTATTCGGAAGGGGACCGTGCCGGTTACATCCAAAAACTCTCCAAAAAGGGTTGGGTTTGTAAAACTTGGGAAGGTGAAATGGCACTTGTGACCATGCCAGGCACGATGACTGAAAAATTTTATTTCAGTATCCGTGATGAATCGATTGCCGAACAATTGAATGGTTCTATTGGCAAACGTGTGGTATTACAATACGAAGAACACATTGGTGTTCCTTTCAGCTGTTTTGCCGAAACCAGGTATTTTGTAACGGGTGTAAAAACTGTTGGAGAAGTTCCACCTCTCTAAGTTTCCTCACACAAACGACCACCAAACGTGCATTCATCGATGTTGGTCGTTTTTCATTTTTCTTTTTACATCCAATGTTTATTTTCATGTTTCCATTCCACCTTCTACTCGATTACTTCCCTTCAAACATTTGATTTTCATTGAGTCCACTTGGATTCGCTCTGGTTTCAGAACTGATCTTAGCTATTTTTTTTGGATTATGTCTCTTTAAATCCTGTCCTTCGGATTTTTACAGGGAGTGAAAAAAGATAAGGAGGAAAATTTCACTTTACATATTTTTACTATACATATAAGTAGTATCATGGATCTCGCGGAACAAACCCACTACTCTTCCACAAATATCTACGAACCCATCCAAAACTGGAACCAAAAGGATTTGGGACTTCTGACGGGAGAAAGGGGGATGTACAAACTTGCCCACTATTGGCAATACGCACTGGTTTGTTCTGGTTTCCAGGTGTTTAACTTGGATTGTGCCATCCGATTTAATCCCTTCACCATCACAGAAGAAACAAGAAAACAAAACCTCGCACCAGAACCTTTTTTAGAACAAATTCAGATCCAAAGGGCCTTCACCCCTTACCAAATACTAGACGCTCTGCAACATATTTTGAAAGAAAAAAGAGAAAACACCATCTATTTCTTGTTAGCCCCTTGTAAACAATTTTTGGATGGAGACGTAAAAGATGACGAAGGAATTTATTTATTAAATTTGATGCTTGGTTTTATTGAAAAATTTCCAACAGAAAATGTCCCTCTCCTTATCATTGAATCATGGACCTATTCTCATAAAAATTTTAAAATTTTTTTCCCAAAACTTTTACGGGCTTCTCAAACCCTATGGGAACTCAAAACAGAAAAAGGACTCTCAAGGATCCGCACAAGAAAGACATCTATCACTGGAGCATAAAATGGGCAGAACCATTTCCCCTTATTCACGTCAAATGTTACAAATCGAAGAAAACTTATCTGATTTCAGAAGAGCACTCAGGAAAGTGGACCAAGAGATTTATGATGATCTCATTCGAATAGCCAAATTACAGGTGCAAGCTGGTGTGATGGCGTCACTCCCCTATCCAATCGATTCCATGCTTTTATCGATGATGATTGAATTAAAAAAAGAGTTAAATGAATTAAAAAGGAAAATTCCGGAAGAAACTAAACTATAGCGAATATTAATTCCCAAAACATACTTCTGAAATAAATTAAAGTCCAACTCAAAATGGAAACTTACAATGGTTATCTATTTGATATCTATCATTCAGAACAAAAAATTTACATTTGGATCAAATCTGACTCAGGTGAATTAAAACTATTTGTTGATGAATACTTTCCCGTCATTTATGCAAATGCTTCCCCCACTATTTTAAAAAAACTAGTCAAACGATTTTATGAATTAGATGCCTTAGCAGAAATTCCAAACTTCACAGAAAAAACACTGTTTTACCAAAACAAAACAATACCCGTTTTAAAACTTGTCATATCGAAACCACAACTCCTTCCTAAAATCACAAACAAACTTTTTAACCTGTATGGTAAATATGATATCTACCATTCCGATATTGAAATCACAACAGGGTACATGGTAGATAAAAATATTTATCCTCTTTGTTATGTTACGATAGAGTATGAAGTTTCTAAAAATAGATTAAATCAAATCAAAATCATTAAATCCCTCACCGAAATAAATGAGTTAGACTATGAAGTTCCAGAACTACGTGCAATTTCTCTTTACCTAGAAAAAAGCCATAGACACCCCTTCAGTGAAAATAACTTAATCATCGAAACTTCCAATGAAAACTACAATATCCCCACGGGCAATGGAATCACACTCATCAAAAAACTAAACGAAATCTTTCTAAAACACAATCCAGACATTGTTTTATCATCTTTTGGTGACCAAGTCATTTTTCCCTATTTATTCAAAACAGCCCAAGAAAACCACCTAACCACTGAATTCGATAGAGATAAAACAAGTTTGATTAGGCGTTCCATCCAAACACAGGGAACAAGTTTCAACACTTACGGCACCATTGTATACAGAGCACCTTCCTATCCATTGTTTGGTAGATGGCATATTGATTCCAGAAATAGTTTTGTATACAAAGAAGCAGAACTAATCGGAATCATTGAACTTTCTCGTATTTCTAGATTACCTGTTCAAAAAATGGCAAGAGCTTCCACGGGAAAAGCACTCACTTACATTGAAGTTGATGTTGCCCTTCGTAAGAACTACCTTGTGCCATGGCAAAAAAGTGCTCTTGAATCAGAAAAATCTGCCTTACAGTTGTTAAATGCTGACAAAGGAGGGCTGGTTTTCCAAGCTGATATATCAAATGGATTTGTATTAGAAAACGTAGCCCAACTCGATTTTTCCCAAATGTATCCGAGTATCATGGTAACTCATAACATCTCACCTGAAACCATCAACTGTCTTTGTTGCGAAAACTCAACCGACATAGAAAAGGTTCCTTCACTTGGTTATCGAATTTGTTCGAAAAGGAAAGGCATCGTTTCGGAAGCATTGGCTCACATAGTCCAAAGACGAAATCACTATAAAGAACAAAAAAAAAACAATCATCCCAATGCCATTAATATCCAATCTAAACAATCAAGTTTAAAATGGATGTTAGTAACCTCTTTCGGTTATTTAGGTTACCGAAACGCAAAATTTGGAAAACTCGAAAGCCATGAAGCCGTCACAGCTTTTGGCCGAGAAAAACTGATCACCGCCAAAGAAGTATCAGAAGAATATGATTACAAGGTTGTACATGGAATCACAGATAGTATCTTCATTCAGAAAAAGGATCATAGTCCCATTACTAAAGAAGACCTAACATTCCTTTGTTTAGAAATTGAAAAACGTACAAAAATTCGAATGGAAGTAGAAGGGATTTATTCTTGGTTATGTTTTCCACCTTCTACACAAGATGAAAAACTACCAGTAGCAAACCGTTATATGGGAAGATTTACCAATGGTCAATTCAAAGGCAGGGGAATCATCACAAGAAGGAAAGACTTTCCAAAATTAATTCGTGATGCGCAAAACCAAATGATCCAATGGATGTGCCAATTCAAAACAATTGATGAAATGCAAAAAAAAGAATCTGAAATCATGAAAATCTTTTATCATCACGACAACAAACTTGTAACAGGCGACCTTAACTGGAAAGACTTGGTAATCCAAAAATCGACTTCAAAAGAACCAGAAGATTATACCGTTGATGCACCTAGTACCATAGCCGTTAAAGACCTACTTAGTATGGGTGTTCGTGTCCAAGCTGGTGAAAAAATCAAATACATTGTAATCAACCAAAAATCTGAAAAAAAAGGAGAGAGGTATCTAACTTTAGAACGAATGGAAAAAAAACTAAATCATAATGAAAAAATGAATTCCACCAGAAAAGAAACCAAAATGGAGCCTCTCCCAAGAATCAATCCTGAAATAAATCGATTCAAGAACCAAAAACACCAAGAAGATGAGAATGTAAGAAATCCTACTTCCCAAACAAAAGAAAAGAAAAACAGGATAAGCGAAAATACTACAATCTTACATTCAAATGGAATTGATCAGTTTCTAAGCAATCCACAAAACAACTCTACAAATTGGATTCCAAATCTAAAAAAAATGACCAACCAAACACCAAAATATGATGAAAAATACTACAGAAATCTATTAGTGAAATGTTTCAAAGAAATTTGGATCGGAATCTCCACTTTCAAAAACTTTGATATTCTAATTAGCGAAGAAAGCTTTTTGCCCTTCTCATTTCAAAAAGATGAAAATTATACCAAAACCATCAATAAAGCAAACTCCATTTTTATTGCATAAATCACAAAATTTTTTAATAAAATAACTAAAAGATTTTCTTGTTAAATGAGAAAAATCACCGCCAAACAAAAAAATATTTGAACTCAAAATATTCGAATCAAGAATCAGATTCACTTTTTACTCAATGGGACTGAGGGGGCGAAGCTATGCCAATCCCTAAACCAAAACGCAGACAAGCGGCTTATTATGTCCCATTAAAAGGTAAGCGCTAATTCTATACAAAATTAGTACCAAAAATACAATGCGAATAATACAATAACTATGATTGTTAAACGAAATACAAAAATCACACAAAGAAATAAAGCTAACCACTAAAGCGCTTTATAAACAATAAAAAACTTTAAACGCATCACAGAGATCATTCGTTAATTGCAATGTCCAAAAAGTGATTTAGAAGTTTCTGTTTAAATTTTCGCTGTTTGTGAAATTTCATGTTCTTTGTCATGCTGTGAGAAAGCCGAGTTTGATTTTGAATGGTTATTTGAAGAGATTTTATTAAAGTCTTTATCTTGTTTTCGTCTTTCTCATTATTCAATTACTTTGCTTTTTTCACTCACAGTTCTGTTTTAATATGCTCTGTTTGGGATATTTCAGCGAAAATTAATCAAAGACAAAGAGTCGACTTTATTTATCTCTTACCAATATTTTTGGACTTGATTCTTTCTTATTTTTATCTTTTCTATAACTTGGACACTGCAATTAACATACGCTAACCGCTGCGCTTCGGGACTTGCGCCCTCGCTTGGCCTTCGGCACATAGGCTTTCTGTCACTCGTTTGCATACGCAAACTACGTGCCAGTCCCTAACGCCTCTGCGAGGCTCAGGGTCAGCCTACGTCTGTTAGCTAGTTCGTTATACGAAATCACGAAAAAAATATGAAATACAAAGCCATTAATAAATTGATAAACAAAATTGAAGAAAGTTCTGATTTAAAGTCTGAAGAATCACTTAAAAAGTATTTTGATACACGAAAAAAAAATATTTCAGTTTTAGGCTTCGACATCTACCATTATAGCCAATATAAAAATCAAGATCAAGATATCATTCCATTCCTATTTGATGATCTTCTTAGAGAAAGTAGCATTTTTGCGGCTACATTTGATTCTTTTATTTTTCAAAAGGAAAAGAAGGAAATCTACACAAAATTAATTTCTACCGGTGATGGTGGATTCTTAACGTTTGAAAATCCATTAAACGCATTAATATTTTTACTTTATTTCAATATTCAACTTAAGTATTTTAATTCATTTCACCGCATGGAAAAAATAAGAAAAATGTTAGGACCTATTTCTATTAGGTATGCTATAACTACAGATTCTATTTTTGGATATGATCATAACATTTTTGGACCCGCTATAATAAACAATGCAAGAATAATGAGTGGTGATAAATTAAATAGATTAATTATAGATAAAAAAACACATGAATGGTTTGAAAAAAATCTATTTGGCCTAGAAAATCTACCAAATATCGATATACCCTATCTTAAAAATAAAAACTTATATAAAAAATATAATGATTTAACAAAAAATTGTTGGTATATAACTCACAATATCAATGAGAGAAACCCAAAAATTATCAATGTTGATGTATTAAAAATCGGAGAATCGGAAATAAAAAAGACTAAATTGGATACTTATAATGTTATAGTAACATATAAAGCGAAGGCTTTCAAAAAATATGACATTCAAGATACGGAAGAATTTAATAACATCACTTTAAATCTAGGTAACTATAACACTACTGGTCTATAATTCGTGACTTCGTATAACAACGGGGAAACGCTGCGCTTCGGCACTTACGGCCTCGCTTGGTCTGCGACACATTCCCTTTCTGTCACTCGTTTGCATTCGCAAACTCCGTGCCAGTCCCTAACGTCCCGTTGGGACTCAGGGTCAGGGAACGTCGTCTCCCCTAGTTCGTTATGCGCAATAATTTCAAAAAAATATAATGATTAAAAAAATTAGATTACTTGCTTTACCAATTGTTCTCTTATTTGCTTCGCCAGTATTTCCAAATGATGTTGAAAGAAAAAAATATCACTTCCTCATTTCCCCTTGGATTATTAACACTACTTTTGATAAACCATCAAGAGAAACAGAAAGTTCCGTTAATTTACAATTTCTATACGGATTTACTAATAATTTCTACCTTGGAGTAACTTATTGAATTGGAAAAAATAGTGAAAAAAGTCTAGAATCTATTCCTACTAGCTCTTATTCTACAACTAGATTATACCAATTTTCTACTTCAAAAAATTCTGAAACTTTTACTTTGAATTTACATTATTTCCTTTGGAAATTCATTTATACTAGTTTCAACATTGGAATTGAAAAAGGATTTTCAGTCGAAAGAAACAATTTTGCAATCATTCGAGCTAACAATATTACTCCCCAACCATTTTCAATGAAAACAATCTTCGATGATAGAGTCTTTAGTTCTCTCGGAATTGGATTTAGGCATGAAGTAAGTAGCTCCATTTTGATTGCTTTCGAATATCAACGTGGATACATTGAAGCTGGTAAAATTAACCAACATTTTACTTACAATCCTGATTACTATGGTAGTAACTTACCTTATATGCTCGAAAATTATCTTTTTGATAACTTTTTTAATGATAGATCATTAAGAAATTCCATTTATCAGCAATTTTATCTATCAGCGGGATTGGCAATTTGATTCTATTAAAGAAATTACTGCGCATAACAGCACCTTAACGCTTCGCTTCGGGACTTCGCCCTCGCTCGGTCTGCGACACATAGGCTTTCTGTCACTCGTTTGCATCCGCAAACTACGTGCCAGTCCCTAACGTCCCGTTCCGGGACTCAGGGTCAGCCTACGTCGTTAAGGCTAGTTCGTTAATTGCAATGTCCAAAAAGTGATTTAGAAGTTTCTGTTTAAATTTTCGCTGTTTGTGAAATTTCATGTTCTATGTCATGCTCTGAGAAAGCCGAGTTTGATTTTGAATCTTTATTTAAAGAGATTTTATTAAAGCTTTCATTCTGTTTACGTCTTTCTCATTATTCTAATACTTTGTTTATTTTACTCACAGTTCTGTTTTAATATGCTCTGTTTGGGATATTTCAGCGAAAATTAATCAAAGACAAAGAGTCGACTTTATTTATCTCTTACCAACATTTTTGGCCTTGATTCTTTCTTAATTTTATCTTTTCTATATCTTGGACACTGCAATTAACATACGCTAACCGCTGCGCTTCGGGACTTGCGCCCTCGCTTGTCCTTCGGCACATAGGCTTTCTGTCACTCGTTTGCATACGCAAACTACGTGCCAGTCCCTAACGCCTCTGCGAGGCTCAGGGTCAGCCTACGTCTGTTAGCTAGTTCGTTATACGCTATTGCAAAAGGAATAAAATGGAAAATCTGAAAATAGAATACATATTATATACATTAACATTTACAACCTTAATATATATAGTATTTAAGTTATCAAAACAATCTACAAAGCAAAACGAAACTAAAATTCCAATTCCGAATCCTTTTCGAATTCGTGGAAAAATTGAATTATCTGAATTACAAAAACTTTTGACAGAAATTAATGATATTATTTTCAAAATAGAAAAAAATACAGACGAGGATCCAAAGAAATTTTGGTTAAGAATAAATGAATTAATAACAACTATACCAATACTTTCTCCTTATGATAAACCTCCATTAATCAATTTTGATGAAGAAGTAAAATCAGAAGACTTAAAACTATTCAAAATATACCTTAATTCTAAAAAGGAACTAATAAGTGATCGTATACGTTTAATTGAAAAGAAAGGCGAAAATAAGACCGTTGATATTAACGGCGAAGGAAGCCTCTATTCTCTAGAATTAATCCTTAAATATTTTAATAATCATATATCAAGATTGGAAGATGAGATCAATAATCTAAAATTCTACTCTTACATTTCCGTACTATTCGGGAACATACTATTTATTTTTGGAATTATTGTGATATTTACTAATTCAAGTAATCTTATTAATTATATGGAAAATGGAAAAATTTTTGAATATCAATATTTTGACAATTCACTCTATGTATTTACACGCTATTTCTTACCTTTCATATCAAAAGGTATTCTAGTTTTAATATTAGAATATTTGTCTTACTTTTTTCTCAAATCTTTCTTTGAAAGTAGAAAACAGGAAAAATATTATTACGATAAAATAACAGAAGCAAATTTCAAAATGTACGCCTTACTTGCAACTTATTATACAGAAAATGAATCAATATTCCAAGAAGTCTTAAAAGAATTAATAACTTCAGAAAATACAATGAAAAATAAGGAAATTGCCTAATTACCATTTGCAACAGCGTATAACAGCACCTTCCCGCTACGCTTCGGCACAAGGCCTCGCTCGGGCTGCACCAAATTGTCCTCCTGTCACTCGCTCGCATACGCAAGCTACGTGCCAGTCCCTAACGTCCCGTCCGGGACTCAGGGTCGGACAACTTCGGGAAGGCTAGTTCGTTATACGACATTTTCAAAATAAATCTAAAAAAAATATATATGAAAAATAAAAATAAATTCTTAATAATAGCGCTACTCTCATTTAGCTGCGTTAGTTATCAAAATTTCAATGATTATAATAATGAAAACAGTAAATACAATTCTAATTCTAAACAATTAGTTCTAAATTTTAACAACTTTGAAAATTATCCACTTCTTCTTGATATCTATTTCTATAAAATGAACTGGAAGAGTGATACAGAATTCGATTGTTCGGATTTATTTCAGGAATTACATATTAATCAACCCAAAGATTTAATAATTCCTATAGTTGGTGATACTTCTCTATGCGCTCAAATAACTTTAAAATATAACACCCTTAGACCTTTTCAAAAAAATGAATCTGCTATTTTAAACTTAAATTTATTTAATAGAAAAGACTGTCTAAAATTAGATTATAAGTCTGATCTTTACCCTCAGAACTTAGAATGCAAATATTTAGATTTCTCTAAAAATTCGACCAAAATTATTTTTAATAATATAATTTATCAAAAAATAGACATAGATAAAACTTTTCTCACTTATGGACTTACTTTCTTGTCTCTTGTCGCGCAAACGCCAACTAGTTATCTTGCACCTATTCCTATGTCTATTTCTGGATACAAGACTGTTAAAAATTCAATTCACTTTGTAATTGAAGAAATATAATTTGTAAAAATTATGCAAAAACACTACAAATTGAAAACGTCGTATAACAGCGACTTACCGCTTCGCTTCGGCACAAGGCCTCGCTCGGGCTACGCCAAATCCTCCTCCTGGCATTCGCCTTGCTTACGCAAGCTACATGCCAGTCCCTAACGTCCCGTCACCGGGACTCAGGGTCGGAGGACTTCGGTAAGTCTAGTTCGTTATACGCCATTTGTTAAAATATATGGAAAAATACAAAATAAATGAAAAAGATACCAAATTTATACATAATCTTTTTCCAACTCCTACACAGAGATGGAATGAATTAATCAAACTTTTTACATTCCATGTAGAAAAGGATTTTGGTTATTATTACCTTGCATCAGTGTGTGCACGAGATATTGCTGACACATTACAATCTTGTTACCATTCTTATTTTGAAGCTATAAAGGAATATTTAATTGAAAAAAAATCTAAATTGAATGGAGAAAATTATGAAAGAGCCGCTATTCACAAAATGCGGTATTTCCTTGATTATGCGATAATTGCCCTTATAACAACGCAGAACCATCTTTCATCTGGATATTGGCATCTATATTTTAAAGAAAATCAACCATTAGAATTTAAATACAAATCGCCTAAAGACATTTCAAAAGAAATCAATGTTTTAGATTCAAAAAGTTCATTTTACAATTATATTATTACAATCAATAAAAAACCGGAGTTTATAAATTTAAACGAATTTAGAAATACATGGCTACATAGAGGAATTCCAATAATAAATGGAGAATATCGATTTAAGAGAAAAAAACTATGGGAAGAAAATTTTCATGAAGGTCAAATTGGCTTATATAAACAGAAAGAAGGAATGTATATGGTTGAATACACAGAGCAATCAGATAATACAGTAAAGAATTTAATAAGAAGATCTTCGAATTTATATAAATTTACTCTCGAAAACATAAATACATTTATTGCTGAAATGGAAAAAGAAAAATCTAAAATTTACCAATAAAAACAAACGGCGTATAACAGCGGGGAAGAATCGCCACATCCGTGTGGCGTTTGTAAGAAATCTTTAAAAAATAGAAACTTGACAAATATACAAATCTTGTATATTATGGAAAATTATGAATCAGACAGTTAATATCTCTTTCGAAAAAGCACTTTTAAAGGAAATTGATAAAATTGCAAAAAGAGAACATAGATCCAGATCTGAACTGATTCGTGAGGCAGCAAGGACTTACATTGAGAAAAAATCTAAGTGGCAAGCTATCTTCGATTACGGTACAAAGTCAGTAGAAAAATCAAATCTTACAGAAGCTGACATTTTTGGAGAAATTAAAGCTGTTAGAAAAAATAGAAAAGCTTCTTAATGCTTAAAGTTCTCTTAGATACAAACATTTACATTTCTGCGATTTTATTTAATGGAAAACCTAAACTAGTTCTACAAGATTTAATAGATGAAGTTTTTGTTGGATATATTTCAAATGAAATTCTCGATGAAATTGAAGAAACTTTAGCTAAACCTAAGTTTAAAATTCCGAATGATTTTATTCAGTTTACTATTGAAGAAATAAGAAATGTGACCACTATTATTAAAAATAAACCTTTAAAGGATTATTTAAATTTAAGAGACAGGGATGATTTTCATATTTTAGAAACTGCTTTTTCAGCAAAGGTGGATTTCATCATTACTGGAGATAAAGACCTTCTTACTCTCGAAAAAATTAAGGGTATAAAAATCATTACGCCTGATGAATATTTAAAAATCAAAGAGGAAGTTAGCTAAGATTGCGACATCCGTGTCGCTTCCCCGCAACGTCGCATAACAGCAACTTTCCGCTTCGCTTCGGCACAAGGCCTCGCTCGGCCTGCGGCAAATTGTCCTCCTGGCATTCGCCTTGCGTCCGCAAGCTGCATGCCAGTCCCTAACGTCCCGTTGGGACTCAGGGTCGGACAACTTCGGAAAGCCTAGTTCGTTATACGCCATAAAAAATGAATAAAAATATTTTTAACGAAGAAGAACTAAATTCCATAATTGATTCATTTAATTTAGAACTAGATAAACTACTTAAACATGATTATGGTAAATCGGAAGAGATTGAATTTTTAGCCACCCACCTGTATATTGAACAAATTACTTATTATGCAATCGGTGCAATTGATAACAAATTAGAAAAACTAAACACATTGAAACTTAGCTTTAGCAAAATAATTCAATTGCTCGAATTGATTTCCGAAGATATTCCATTCATTAAACGCTATATTCCTTTGATAAAGGAGTTAAATAATATTAGAAATGAAATAGCTCACAAGATTGGCTATTCTAAAGAGAAAACTTCAAATTTTATCGAGAAACTCTCAAAATTCAGATATTCTTCATTTAAAAACCCTAAAAATCTTATCAAAAAACAAACTGATTACTTAAAATTATTTAAAATCGACTATGCTTATAACGTCGTTGTTTTCACTGTAACCTCCGAAAAACTTCATAAAAAAATTGAAGATATGGACAAAATTTTAAAAAATCCATTCAAAGATGTTGAAATATTATAAATTTAAACATTCTTTACAAAAAGATAGCCCTCTTCAAAATTTTTTGATTAATAGTTCACATACTTTAAAGAAAATTATCTATTATTTATTTTCTGACTCAAAATTCACCTTCCAAAAATAAACTTTTAAAAGATGATGGGATAAAGATTCTTCATAACAATTTTTTACGGCGTATAACAGCGGGGAAACGCTGCGCTTCGGCACGAGGCCTCGCTTGGGCTGCGCCACATTCCCTTTCTGGCATTCGCCTTGCTTGCGCAAGCTACATGCCAGTCCCTAACGTCCCGTTCCGGGACTCAGGGTCAGGGAACGTCGTCTCCCCTAGTTCGTTATGCGAAATAAACCAAAATAAATCCAAAATGAAAAAGAAAATTATTATATATATTTTAATTTTTGTAAACGTGAACTGTTTGTCTCGTACTGCAACTCGGTTAAAAGAAACTCCTTTAAAAACATTCGAGAATGATTTCTCTTTAATTAAAATTAAAGTACAGAATCCTGAAAATCATAAATTGAATATCCAGTTCTATATTCAGGATAAAGAATCTTTCGACAAAAATGACTCACAATTCTTGCCTATTTATTACTTTGACGAATCATTTAAAGACAATGAAATTTCTTTTTCTATTCCAAAAGGAAGTTATTATGGATTTCTGCAAATTACATCGAAAAAAAATATTCCTTTATACAAAAGTATCTCAGGTTCAAATATACTATATTTCGGAATTAACAAGGATCTAAAAAGAAATAAAATCGATTACAAGATATGTGAAAAAAAAATGCCGAACGGGTCTCGATTTTCCGAAATAAGCAATTGCAATTTCCTTAATTTCGAAAAGGAAGAAATTTCTATTAATTATTCCTTAGGAAACCAACTTGAATTTAATCTATCAGATTCTATACTAAAAACCTGGTTTAGTTTTTCTTACGCTTTTCTGCAAGGACCTCAACATTATCCTTATGCTCTATTTTTAATAATTCAAGTTCCATTTGGATTCTATTCAGAAAATTTACTCATTTCATTAGATAATTTAAACAACTTTTAATTATTTACTTTGTCCGAACACTTGGTTTACTTCGCATAACAGCGACTTACCGCTTCGCTTCGGGACAAGCCCTCGCTCGGCCTACGGCAAATTCCCTTTCTGGCATTCGCCTTGCTTACGCAAGCTACATGCCAGTCCCTAACGTCCCGTTGGGACTCAGGGTCAGGGAACTTCGGTAAGTCTAGTTCGTTATACGTAATTCGAAAGAATATATTTAGAATCAACAATTATGTGGAAAGAAATAAAAAACGAAGAAGATATCAATAACGTAATGATGCTATTTAAAAACTTTCACGATAGCTGCATTCGAGACATTTACATTTCTACAAGTGATTATGTAGATAATGACCTAAATATGCATTTTGATAATGTATCAACAGCCTCTATAATTTTTCAAAATCAATCTAAAAACTACTCGGTGTTAGAATTAAAATTTGAAGGGATAAACGATTTTAATTATAAACCAATGAATCATCCTTACAACGGAGTTATATATGACTCAATAATGAAATTAGAAAATGAATTATTCTATTGGGCTGATTCTAAAGACTGGGAAATAGAAGATATTGATTCAATTTGGTTTAGCGGTAAGAAATTGTTCTATAGATTTAGGAACGATATTTTAGGAAATATTAAAAGATTGGAAGTAAACTAAGTAAGCTATGCTTCAAAAAATAAAAAAAAGGAAATCAAACTCTTAATAAACGCAAAATCGAAACTAAATTTAGTTTCCCTATAAAATTTCAAAAAAGTAAGTCTTTTTTTAAATGAGGAAAACATAAGTTTCAGGAAAAAGCTAATAATTCAAAATAATGGTAAAATTAATATTGGAAATCTATAACTTCCGAACTACGTATAACAGCATGTTACCGCTTCGCTTCGGCACAAGGCCTCGCTCGGGCTACGCCAAATTCCCCTTCTGGCATTCGCCTTGCGTTCGCAAGCTACATGCCAGTCCCTAACGTCCCTTCGGGACTCAGGGTCGGGGAACTTCGGTAACACTAGTTCGTTATGCGAAATTTGTTGCTTCAATTGAATTTTTTAAAAAAGTTGTCAAGGTGCGTACCCTTTATTTATTTGCCGGTCCAAATGGAGCAGGAAAAACCACAACCGCATTAAAACACATAGAAAAGGATAAAGAAATCACTTTCGTAAATGCTGACATAATAGCCCAAGAATTAGATCCGAATGATGTGGAAAAGCAAGCAATCAAGGCAGGTAGAATTATGCTAAGGAAATTAGACAATCTACTTGATAGCGAAGAAGGTAATATTGCCTTCGAATCAACTCTTTCTTCGCGCTCATTTGTTAATTTTATAGCTGAAGCAAAAAATAAAGGGTTCCAATTCGTACTTTTATTCATTTCGCTTAAAAATTCCGATTTGGCTTGTGCTCGAGTTCGCCAGAGAGTTGAAAATGGTGGGCATAATATCCCTGAAGAAACGATAAGAAGGAGATTTAAAAAAGGAAGGGAAAATCTAAAAAAATTGTATATACCTCTTGCAGATTCCTATTTAATCTACGATAATTCAGGTAGGGAGCCAATCTTGGTCTCAGAGTGCTTCAATAAATCTGAAAATATTATTAAAAACGAACACCTTTACAATTCGATCTTCAATGAAAAGGAAGAACAATGAATAATTTCCAACTACAAGAATCAGTAACAATTTTAAATAAATTAAAGGAAAGCATTCAGGAAGGGGTAGCACAGGCTATACATACTCACCAACTTTCAAATCAAAAAATTGTTTTTTTACAAAACCAAAGAATCAGAACTGTCGCCTATAAAGTTGAAATGTATAAAAGTAAGGATGGATTTTACAGCTATCGCGTAATATCAAGTGATCGAGAAATTATAGAAAAGGGAAAAAAATACAAAACTCGTTCAGAATGTTTGCGAGCTATTCGAAATTCAAGAAGACAATCCAGGAAAAGCAATTTTCGTAGAATTCCATTTAAAACAAACTTCGCATAACAGCAACTAACCGCTGCGCTTCGGGACTTACGCCCTCGCTTGGTCTGCGACACATAGGCTTTCTGTCACTCGCTTGCATACGCAAGCTCCGTGCCAGTCCCTAACGTCCCGTCCGGGACTCAGGGTCAGCCTACGTCGGTTAGTCTAGTTCGTTATACGACATTAATTAAAAATTTTCTCGGAGAAAATAAATGGAAAAGCCTACCAAAAAAATTAAAGTAATAGGTATTCTCTGTATTTTATTAGCAACAAATACGAGTATCTATAGCTCAGAAATTAAGAATATTTTTGAACAATTGAATTTAAAAGCAGATGATGTTATAAATATCCAAGCCGAAAAGCTGTATGAACTGAAAAAAGTAATTAATATTTCAAATATGAAACTGAGTCGGAAACAGATAGACCTTTTAAAAAAGCTAAAAGAGATAAAGGGAATTATAGCATACAATACAGATTTCTCTGATACAGGAGTAGAATTTCTTACAAATTACAAATATCTCATCGCCTTGGATTTAGAATCTTCCAAATTCAATAAAAATGAAATTAGTAAACTTTCAAATATAAATTCTTTAAGAAATCTTTCACTCAAAAACCTTAACTTAAATGATAATGATATCAATTTCTTAAAGGATTTTAAAACTTTAGAAATTCTAATTTTAGATGACAACCCTATTACCGATTCGCTATTATCACAATTAAATTCAACTAAATTAATTGAATTATTTATAAGTAGAACAAAATCAAAGTGTTTGTTTTTAGATAAAAATTTAAGTCTTAAAAACTTAGAAATTCTCTATTTCAACGAAACTCCTATTGAAAAGAATAATCAACCGAACTTCTCTAATCTACAAAAATTAAAGATTATTTCTTTTTATGGAACAAGTATAGATGATAATTCTATTAGAGCACTTGAAAAAAATAAAAAATTAAAATACATAAATTTTAGTGGATCTAATGTTTCAGCTAAAGGACTAGAATCAATTTTACATAAAACAACACTCAAGGATTTATCATACAAAAATTCAAAAATATCGGAATCAGATTTTCAGAACCTTCAAAAGAAATATAGGGTTAAAGAAACTGAAATTTCCCACGATTGTTGTGAATCATTCATTTACCAGAAATTTTCGCTATTGAATAATTAACGTCGTATAACTACCGCTTGCCACTTCGCTTCGGGACTTCGCCCTCGCTCGGCCTACGGCAAATTCCCCTCCGTCACGTCTCTTGCCTTTGCAAGATACGCGCCGACGCTAACGCCTGCCCTGCAGGCTCAGCTCCGGGGAACTTCGGCAAGCTAGTTACGTTATACGATATTTGCAAAATTTAATTTCTAGAAAAAAAAATATGAAGTAACAAATAAAATAATGTCTATTAACTGGGAAAATATCATATCTTCAATTATAGGATCAGGAATAATTCTTGGTTTATTAAAACTTTTTTTCACACAATACATAGGAAATTTGTTTAATTACTCTCTGGAAGATCATAAACACAAACTTAGTGCTACCCTTGAAGAAATTAAACACCAATTCGAAACAGACCTAGTTCAAAAAAGAATCTATATTGAGAAAAAAAACATTGTCTATTCTGAATTATATTCACAACTTCTAGATAGTTACTCAAATATCAGAAGTCTATATGGACTAACTAGAAGCTTAACATTCGAAGAATATTCAAGGAAAGATATAGAAAATTTTCTTCAAAAAAGAAATATAGTAGATGGTAAAATAAAAGAAATTATTGCAACTTTTGATGAGAATAGAGAAATTTCAATCGATAAAATGAAAAAATATTTACGAATGCTAGATTTCCAAGAAGCAAGGTCAACATGGAATTCATTTCATTCTTACTATTTAAAAAATGAACTCTATTTAAGTTCAAGTATCAATAAATCTGTTTTTGAATTAAAGAAAAGAATTCATAATCTGTTGCTACTTTATGAACAAGCAAATAATTTTCCCGGTTCCTTAAGCTGGACAACCGATATCGCTCCACTTGAGAATGAAATCGATTCGGAAATTGAAGTAGTATTAAACAACTTTAAAACTGAACTACAAACTATAAATTAAGTATTAAAATATTGCAAACATCGTATAACAGCGACTAACCGCTTCACTTCGGGACTTACGCCCTCGTTCGGTCTCCGACACATAGGCTTTTGTCACTCCTCTTGCTTACGCAAGCGTCGTGCCAATCCCTAACGTCCCGTTCCGGGACTCAGGGCCAGCCTACGTCGGTTAGTCTAGTTCGTTATGCGTAATGTCTCAGAAACATTGAAATTCAAAATCCAAATGATAAAGAATAAACTTCCTTTTCTCTTTTTAATTTTCTTAAATTTCAATTGTTTACATATAGTGCCTAAAAAAGAACTCAATTATATTTTCTTGAATAACTTACAGCCTATATACAAAAACACCATTATTATATATAAATACGATTATCTTAATTTATATAGCTCAAATCCCTATATAAATACTCAAGATTTTTCAAATCGAATGGAGGAAAGTATCCGAAAAGCCTTTGAAACAAAATTTCGATTCGAAAATTTAGCTATTGTTGATTCTGAATCTGAAGTAATTGATAAAATTTATACCTTAACCAAAAATCAAAACGTTATTTATTTAAATATTACAACGAATATAAATTCGAATAATGATTATTCTATCAAATTCCTGAAATTTTTAAATACTATATCATTTGGGACAATTCCATATTGGAAACATATTAACTTTGATATCAAAATTAACTCCATGATATTTCATACATCTAATGAATATTCTTTTCAATATTCATTTATAGAATGCGGTGGATGGCTTACATTGCCATTCATAATATTCTATGAAAACTATTGGGAATTAAGAAATAAATATCATAATTCTTCTTTTCCTGCACTAGAATACATGTTATCTGACTCATTATCTAAAATTCCATCAAAACAATGAGACACTACGCATAACAGCGCCTTACCGCTTCGCTTCGGCACAAGGCCTCGCTCGGCCTTCGGCAAATTGTCCTCCTGGCATTCGCCTTGCCTTCGCAAGCTACATGCCAGTCCCTAACGTCCCGTTGGGACTCAGGGTCGGACAACTTCGGTAAGTCTAGTTCGTTACACGAAATTGGTTTAAATCTAATCATTAAAAATGAAAATTCAATATGCCTCAGATTTACATTTAGAGTTTCCTGAAAACAGAAAATTCCTATCAGAAAACAACATTATACCAAATGCTGAAATTCTAGTTCTGGCTGGTGATATAATTTCAGATAATAATCGAAAGAATGCTGATACATTTTTTGAAAATTGGACAAAGCAATTCAAGTTTGTTATTCATGTCCCAGGAAATCATGAATTCTATTCTGGAGAAGTATTATATTCTTATCCAAATTACTATAAAGAGATATCGAAAAATTATTTTAAAATAAACAATAAGACTATCGAAATTGAAAACGTTAGATTAATCTGTTCCACGCTATGGACAAATATTCCTATAAATCTTAAAAATGAATTCGAGACAAAAAGTAACGATTACCAACTAATCAAATACTCTAAAAAACAAATTGAAAAAAGATTAATCACCATTGAAGATACGAATCTTTTTCATGATATTTCTGTTAAATTTATTGAAAGTGAACTCGCAAAGCCATTCCAGGGAAAAACAATTTTGGTTACTCATCAACTGCCAAGCTTTGAATTAATCCTAAATTCTGATAAGAATGAACTAATTAATCACTATTGTGCAACAAACTTAGAAAACATTTATGCTAATAACAATATTGATTTTTGGATTTTTGGCCATTACCACAGAACTGTTAACAAAAAGTTGTTAAATACTACATTTGTTTCTAATCCTCTCGGATACATGAATGAAGACCAAAAAAATAACTTTTCTAAGTCTGCTATTATAGAAGTTTAATCATCAAAAAACCAACTTCGTGTAACAGCACCTTAACGCTTCGCTTCGGGACTAACGCCCTCGCTCGGTCTGCGACACATAGGCTTCTGGCACTCCCCTTGCCTGCGCAAGTGTCGTGGCCAGTCCCTAACGTCCCGTAGGGACTCAGGGTCAGCCTACGTCGTTAAGGCTAGTTCGTTATGCGCAATAGCTAAAATTAAACTACAGGAAAACTATGAAACAGAAAACAAAATTGTTATTAATATCATCTCTCTTACTTTTTATATGTTCAAAATGCTCTTTAATGAATGCTTCCGTTGCATATGAATATGAAAATCCTATTTATAACCCTGCACCTTCTCGGAATATATCTATTTCTTTTACAAAATCAGATGACCATCCTGATGCATTTAAAGATGGCATGTTCATCGAAGGAATGAAAAAAACAGGATTGGGTATTGACGGGGGACATGTTTTTACTAGACCAAAGGGTCCTGAAATCATAAAAAATGCTTTCATTACTGAACTAAAAAACTTAGGTTTCCAAGTCTTTGACGAGTCTAGAACAAATATACCAGAAATTCAAATTCAAGTGAATCAATTTTTCATGGAACCGGAAATTGGAATCTTCTTTATTGATATTATTTCTGTTATTGATATTAATGTTCACGTAATCCATAAAAACAAAATCTACAAACGAAGATTTAAATCTATCGGTGAAGTAATGAATATTCAGTGTTACGATATATTATATCCTATTGCTCTTGATAGAAGTTTAAAAAATCTTACTAAAAAAACTCTACCTGAAATTGTAGATTTAATTAATCAAATACAAATGGAGAACAATGCATTATGAAATTTGTTATTTTTAGTTTACTATTTTTTTCACTACAAAATTGCCTCTATAATTTGAAACATATAAGCAGAACCGATAAGACTGAAAGCAATTGGACGATAGAAGAGAAAAAAACAACAAAAAGTAAATAACGCTACTGCGCATAACAGCGTCTTCCCGCTACGTTTCGGCACAAGGCCTCACTCGGCCTACGGCAAATTCCCTTCCGGCACGCTTCTTGACCAGCAAGAAGACGCGCCGACGCCAACACCTACTTCGTAGGCTCGGCTACAGGGAACTTCGGGAAGACTAGTTCGTTATGCGAAAGTCTGCATACTTATGAAACAATACAAAATTCCAATAGAATCAACAGAATTGCCAAATTGGAAATTCTATTGTAATGAAACTTCATACGGAGTTTATCATTGTTTTGGTCTACGAAATTCAGGAAATGAAGTATCTTGCTATGGAGAAGATTATAATGGAACTTTTTTAAAATGCGTCGAATTTGCCAAATCAGTAGAAGAAAATTTAAAAAACAATTCTGACTTTTAACTAAAAATCTTTTTTAAAAATATATTCTTAATAAATGAATTATTTCAATTCAAGAAAAAAAGAAATTGAATTCCAAAAATTAAATCGCAATAAACTGCAAAAAGAATTTTTTCCATTAGGATACAATATTATCTACGATAATTCTAAATACAATAAATCAAATACGAATAGATGGATATTCAAAATAACCTTCAAAGGCAATACCACAGTAGAAATTTTTAATGAGAATTGGCGTGATTATACTTAATTCTTTCGAATTAAAAAAGACAATATTAAGCAAAACTTTATTCGCATTTCTGAAAATAGCAATCTGAATGAAGAACTTAAAAATCTGAAAACTTAATTTTAACGAAGGAAAAACAAATATTATAAATTGTTAAAATTTGAATGAATTAAATTTACCAGTTTTACAATGCAGACCTTCGCATAACAGCGACTAACCGCTGCGCTTCGGGACTTCGCCCTCGCTTGGTCTGCGACACATAGGCTTTCTGTCACTCGTTTGCATCCGCAAACTGCGTGCCAGTCCCTAACGTCCCGCTGGGACTCAGGGTCAGCCTACGTCGGTTAGTCTAGTTCGTTATACGATAGTTGCAAAATATACCTAAAAAAGGAAATAGAATGATGAAATTCTTTGTAGAAATTGAATTTAAAAGTAATGAGGAGTTATACTGGTTTCCATTTTTTATAGAAACACTTTCTGAAAGCGATGCTGACGATTTTATTGAACGACATGTAGCGAGTTTAAGTGAAAAATATATAGTTACATATTTTGGTAAAGAATTGTTTATCGAAGGAATCAACTCAGAACGACTCAATAAATATAGAAATACTGCTTTTAAAGGTAAACCGAACTATATTCAAATCAAAGGTTGGATCCTTTTAAATTCAAAGGATAAATCAGTCGAAACTATACCCGAAATGACTTTTAGTGAAGCATTAAAATTAGAAATTTGGGATACTGGAAAAGCTAAAGCCCAGGAAATTAAAAGAAATATTTTTCCAGTTCAAAAAATTACTTTAGATAACAAAAAAGAAATAGAAAATTCAGAAGTAATAGTTATAAATATATTCTTAAAATAAATAAATGATTGAATTTATAAACCAAAATTCAGATGTTATTTCTGCATTATCATCTTTACTCTTATTGTTTGTGACAATAATCTATGTAGTCATCAATAGCTTGATGCATTCAGAAATGGTAAAAAGTAGAGAATTAATGTTAAAACCAGATTTATCATTACGATTCGAAAGAATAAAATCAGGTTTCATGAAAATCGTTATAGAAAACAATTCATCTAATGACATCTATAATCTAACATTCGTAGAATACCCTGAAGAAATGACGGGTATAGTCGGCAACCCTCAACCTGGATTTATTAAAGACGGCATTAAATATATGGCTTCAAAACAAATCTACGAATCATTTTACATAAATTACCCTTATTTGGTAACTAGAAAACTCCATAATAAAATCATAAAATTCAAGATGAACTATTCAAATTCTTCAGGAAAAATCTATACTAAAGAAATAGAAATAAACCTTAGTTTGTTTTATGATAATACAAGCTTTGAAAATTAATAGAAATATATAATTGCAACCATCGTATAACAGCGACTTACCGCTTCGCTTCGGGACAAGCCCTCGCTCGGCCTCCGGCAAATTCCCTTTCTGGCATTCGCCTTGCTTACGCAAGCTACATGCCAGTCCCTAACGTCCCGTCGGGACTCAGGGTCAGGGAACTTCGGTAAGTCTAGTTCGTTATGCGCAAAAGCTTAAATATATTTTAAAACAAAATGAAAAATCTTATTAAGGTAACATTTCTTTTTCTAATCTTCACTTTTCCAGTATTACCCGAAAGTTTCATTCAGAAACAGGAGAGATTTAGAGCTGAAACAAAATATTCTACGTTTATTGGAACAAATTATCTCGCTAATTCATTATTAGGCGCATTTCTAAGTGTAACTTACACATTAAATAGTTCTTTTGAAATCGGCGGATCTATTCAATTTTCAAAATCAAATAATTTTGATGAAATTGGTGTATTTCCGATAGCAGGTTACAAAACTTACACAAAGAATACTGAAAATTCAGGAAAAATATTTTTAAATTATTTTATTCTTGATTCACCTTTCTTTTTTAATTTATCAATTGGATATTTGCCAAACGTGACTTCAGGGCTTAAATACATGTTCTATGAAAATAAACAAAACGCAGAACCTGTTTTTAATTTCAATAAATCAGAATTTTCATTAGAACCTACTTTTTATATTTCTCCTGGATTAGGTTATAAATTAATCTTTGATGGTGACTATTTCTTTTACTTCTCCGTAGGCTCTATGTATTTCAATAAAAGGGAAGTCTCAAAAAACTATAGTATGTTAGCATCTAGTTACCAAAATATAAATCAAGAAATTCTAGTTTATTCACAAACTGATCTTTTCCGAAATCAAATAATGAATTCAGTTTTCAAGAATTATGATACTAGAATCGAAACATATAATGAATTTGGTTTTGGCTTAATTTTTAAGTAAGCTTCAGCGCATAACAGCGGGGAAACGCTGCGCTTCGGCACTAGGCCTCGCTTGGGCTGCGCCACATTCCCTTTCTGGCATTCGCCTTGCTTGCGCAAGCTACATGCCAGTCCCTAACGTCCCGTAGGGACTCAGGGTCAGGGAACGTCGTCTCCCCTAGTTCGTTATACGTAATGGTGTAAAAATATTTTAAAAGGAAATATGAAAAGAAAATTAATAGTTATTTTAATTCTTATTCTTTTAGCATTTCAAATTAATGCTGAGGATAATAAAATCGAAAACAAACCTAGTTCAAAAACTGAATTCGGTTTTAAGGCCATGAAATTCGACTTCATTCCATACGAATATTCATATTTAAAAATCAACAATGCATCTAAAAAACCATTGGAAGGTAATTCTGGAACTATCTACCCATTCTTTATCAAATATAATGATTTGAGTAAAAACTATGGTTTTGAATTTGATATTTTAAGTTACAACATTGCTAATTCTAACTATGATATAGTTTCTGCAAATCGAATTGGATTTAATAATGCAAATATTCAATTCGGAAACATAGGAAGAAACGAATTCAATTTCAATTTCTTCTACTATTACAATCAAAATAATCCTACAATTTTTTACTTTGGTATTGGAATTAAAAAAATTGATAGATTATCCCAAGACAGAAGCACTGCCTTCTCATATGAAGAAAAAGTAAACTCAATTGGGCTAAAAATCCCACTTAGAAGTTCTTTCGATCTCAACGAAAACATAAAACTTAATTTAGCTTTTGATCCTTATTATACTTTAGGAAATAGAAATTATCGAGATGAAAGAGCATATAATTATCGTGGAAATGACGGATTCACTTATCCTTACATACGTGTTCTCCTAGAAGACAAAAACACGATTGCTCAAATTCATGGTTTCGACTTTGAAGCTTCTCTAGCTTACTCATTTTTAAGTAATTATAAAATATCTTTAGGATATATTTATAATAAATCTCACTTATCTTTAAAAAATAATAGTGATAAAATGTTTGTTTTTGATGGTTTTGGAAATAATGTATCGATTGACAATGTTGTAAACTCAACGAGAACTGATACTTTCACAAGTATTTATCTAAGCTTATCTTATACCTTCTAATACACCACTACGTATAACAGCAGGGAAACGCTTCGCTTCGGCACGAGGCCTCGCTTGGGCTGCGCCACATTCCTCTCCGTCACGCCTTCTTGCGATCGCAAGAAGCGCGCCGACGCTAACGCCTACTACGTAGGCTCAGCTACGAGGAACGTCGTCTCCCCTAGTTCGTTATGCGTAATGCCATAAAATATACTAATTAAAAACAATTTATTTGTTATGAATATTCAATCAAGTTTTGATCACTTTCTTATTTATTCCAAAAACTTAGAAAATGATTTCGAAAAGTTTAAGAGAAAATTTGATTTTCCAATAATATATCCCGTAACAAATTATGGAAGCTTCAAAAGTGCAATGTTCTCATGTCGAAATTCAATAATTGAATTAGTAAATTTTGACAATCCTACAATACCGGATTCTTTAAAAAATAATAGTCTTTGGTTTTCGGGATTTGCACTAATTTCAAGTGCATCTATCGAAAATATAAAAAAAGATCTTCAAAATTTAAACCTTAGTGTTTCAGACATTATTATCCAATATGTAAAAAATAAAGAAGGGGATTCGATTCCTATTTCAAAAATTCTTTTAGTTAACAACTTAATTCAGAATCTACAAATATTTTTTATTGAATATCTAAATAGTTTTCTCTTAAAAAAATTCGAAGAAGTTTCTAAAACTTCAAAATGGGAAATAGTAAACTTCAAAATCAATGAAGAACTAAAAGAAAGAATAAAAAATCAATTAATTCAAATAGGTTTTACTTCTTCTAAAGATTTAATATTTTCGGACATGAGAAAAATTCAATTTTCATTTGAAAAATCCAATTCTGAAATCCCAAGGATTAATTCTTTTAATATAAAATCAGAGAAAGAAATAATTAATTTAGTAGAATTTTTTGAAGTATAATGGCACTACGCATAACAGCGGGGAAACGCTCCGCTTCGGCACAAGGCCTCGCTTGGCCTGTGGCACATTCCTCTCCGTCACGCTTCTCGCTCCGCAAGAAGACGCGCCGACGCTAACGCCTGCATTCGCAGGCTCAGCTACGAGGAACGTCGTCTCCCCTAGTTCGTTATGCGTAATG